>NZ_QUDG01000005.1:0-171301 GCF_003474415.1 Butyricicoccus sp. AM05-1
GGAGATGCGGGAGGTTTGACGGTTACGTTATAATTTGAAAAATACGATTGACATACGAGATAAACAGGGCTATGCTTGTATTGCAAAAAAGCAAGCTCTTGACAGTGCATGAGGAGGAATTATCATGGCATCACTTTTTCCAAGAGAGGAACACGCCGAAGCACTGTTCCACAGAATTCTGAGCAATCCGGGTGCAGAGCAGCAGTTGTACGAAACCTTCTGCATGGAGCAGGAGAATGCATCGTTTGAGGATGGCGGCGGTGCAGAGTGCAGCTTTGCGAAAGCGCTTTTGCAGGCTTACGAGAACCGCGATATTTCCGCGCTGACGATTGCGCTATGCAATAACACGATGTTCGATCTGCTGCGTACAGCTTATCTTATTCCGTATCGCTTTCATGGCAAAAACGGCGGGAATCCCAGACTGCTGACCGATGCGAACGGTGAGGTGCGCGAGGAATACCGCAATGCCGTCTCGGCACGAGAGCTGCGCAAGTTCCACGATATTTACCGTCAGCACCTGTCTGTACCGCGTGCGGCGCTCTACCTGGCCGATGGCAGTCATCTGCGCCACAAGTACACCAAGGACATGCAGGTGCGGGAGATGTATTCGCCGTCCCGCCGCGGCGTGCTGACGCTGTACGCGCTGCCGGATACGGTCGAGCAGGGTCTGACCGAAGCACAGGCGTACAACATCGTCTGGGACGCATTCAATGAAATCCAGCAGAGGTGTCCGACCGCGATGGTATTCTACGGTCAGGACACCGGCTACAAGTTGCAGAAAAGCCACGATGAACTGGGCGTTCTGCTGCCGCTTAAGGAGTTTGAACATAACATCCTGCACCATCTCGAGCAGGTGGACGGCATTGTGCTGCGCTGTCGTGAGGAGATGATCCATCAGGCTGGCAAGGACTCGCTGCCGCTGTAAAAAGCATAACAAAACCGCTGCTATGAGAAAAACTCACAGCAGCGGTTTTGGCTTGTCTGCAGAAAATCAGGTGCAGTAACGGAACATCTTATCCGTCATAATGCGGGCGAAGATCAGTCCGAGCGGAAGCGCGAGAATGATCAATGTGGCAGACGCGAACCACGAAGCGGAAATGCTCAGGTTCATCATACCGAGATTGTAAATTGCGCGGTAGAGATACAGGCCGGGCACCATAATCACAATAGATGGCACTGTAATCGCGATGCGCGGAAAACCGGAGTGCTTTTTGTACGCAGAAGCCAGCAGTCCGGCGATCATGGCCGCGAAAAATGCGGCAGCCGCAGGCGGCAAAGATGCAAGGTCAACCAGCTCCAGACGCAGCGTGTTGGATATTGCGCCGATAACCGCGGCGGACATCGCCAGTGGTACCGGGCTGTTGAACATGATCGAAAAGCCGAACACACCGCAGAAGCTGGTGAGCAGGCGGAATACGATATACTGCAGCATGCTGAGGTTCAGCGGCAGAAAATCTACCGGTTTGAGGTGCAGCGCGAGCGCCATCAGCCATGCGGCCATCGTGGCAATCAATACGATCATTACCGCGTAGCTGAGCCGTTCGAGACCTGACCGCATATCCAGCTTGGCCATGTCGATGCCGCTGGTGATGAACGGAAATCCGGGAATGATGAATAGCATGGAGCAGATGTAGCCGGCTTCGTGCTGGACATTGATGCCGCAGGTCATCTCGGCAATCTTGAGACAGCCCGCGTACACCAGACAGGCTGCTGCGACCGAAACAGTCGTGCAGAGCACAAGCGTCAGATGGTGCTTGGACAGCTTGCAGCGCACGGCGTTGCCGATACCCGCGCCAAAGAATGCGAGTATCATCTCGACCCAGCCGCCGCCGAGCAGAAACGTAAATGCACCGCAGGCGAGGGCAGCCGCCAGACCGAGCATCAGTGGCGAATACAGTCCGTGCACCTGCTCGATTTCGTCAAGGTGGGTGTGCAGCTGCTCGCCGCTCATACGGGAGCAGATGTCGGCAAACTCAGCGACGAACTGCTCGAGTCGGTTGAGCTTTGAGGTGTTGACGCCTGTGCTGGTCAGCGTGAGCGTTTGCGAAAAGGCCTGTTCACCGTCAAAGCAGGTGTATTCGATCGAGGTCAGACCAATGTCGGCTGCACAGACCAGCCCCAGCTCCTCCGCGAGCGTGTTCATCGAACTGCGGACACGCCATGCACCGGTGCCGCATGAGAGCAGCATCAAGCCGGTGCGGCCGATGACGGAGGCCTTCTCGCGCAAGGGCGCGGCAGAGATCGGTAGAGTAGCATCATGTGATGTGTAATCGTGCCACGCAATGTGCATGTGGTTGGGGCGAAAAGCAGTTTGCGGCATAGTAATGCACTTCCTTATATGGCTGTATTGTAGTCGTTCTGTGCAGTAAAGTCAATAGATGAATGTAGAAAACGTCTGTTCAATTATTTGTAAAAGAAATTCCTGTTGGGTGTGGAATTTAGCCTTACAAACTTATTCGCTGTTCACCTGTAGTGGTAAAAATCACATATTTTGCAGAGTCGCCGTATTCTGAGCACTTTGCCTGTGAAGCTTTCAGTAGTTTTGCTTTTTCAACTTCTTTATTAATCTCATATATCTGCTTCTTGGCCAGTTTGGGATTAAAAGTAACAATCCTTTTTTCTGTTATCTTGAACTTTTTAATTTTTCCTGTTTCGGAGTCCTTGAATTTATATTCAAACTCATCTACACATTCTTTGATGCGGTATAAAAGTATTAAGCAGTTAAAAACAAAAATCCAAGAAGATATTTACTAATCTTATTGACATAGAAAAATAAATGAATATAATCATAGTTGAACAACTATTCAACTAAAATTATACGAGGTAAGTGTATGCCTAAACCGTCTTATATTTGTAATTGCGATGTAATTCATGAGGATATTGTGAATGATGTGAAATCCAAGATGCAACCCAAAGATGATTATATCCAGTTAGCATCTTTATTTAAGCTATTTGGAGATGGTACCAGAGTACAAATCTTACACGCTCTGGAACAGAGTGAGATGTGTGTATGTGATCTTGCTGTGCTACTGGGGGTAACGAAATCCGCAATCTCACACCAGTTAAAGGCATTGCGTCTTGCGAATCTGGTAAAATTCCGTAAAGAAGCACAGATAGTTTACTACTCGTTGGCAGATGATCATGTGAAAGAGATTATTGACAAGGGATTTGAGCATCTTTGGCAGAAATAATATTTTTTAATATTATAGTTGAGTAATTGAACAATTAAACAAATTATAGAGTAGGGATGCGCTGATTGCTGCAGGTTATGATCCGTGTAAAAAATGCAATCCATAAAAATGTGTCAGATATTTAAAAAATATGGAAGAGGAAGGCTGTAGTTCTATATTGCAATACTTCTTCTTTGCGCATATTGGATATGTTGTTGAGGGCGACTGTTGCACGCAGAAGATAAGTTGCGCCGGTCTGCGATAATGTGCTGTTTGTATAAGGAAAAGGACAAGGAGTTATGATGAATTTTAGTGGTATATTGATTGGTGTGCTTACCTTTTTTCTGATTGGATTGTTCCATCCTATTGTTATATATGCGGAGTATTACTTTGGAAGCCGCTGTTGGCCGGTATTTTTGCTGGTGGGCATTTTGTGTATGATTCTATCCGTAAGAATGCAGGAAATACTTTGGTCGGTTTCCCTGGGTGTTTTGGGCGTCAGTTGCTTTTGGAGCATTAAGGAACTGAAAGAACAGGAAAAAAGAGTGGCAAAAGGATGGTTCCCGAAGCGGAAGGTGGATAAGCACTAAAGAAGAAAGCGGGGAGATGAGAAGATGGCGGTATGGAGATTACAGGTGAATACTGGAGGAGCGAACGTTGCGGATTATTGCTTGCAAAACCATGTTGCAGCACTTGGGGGCTGGCAAGGTACTTGCTATGGAGCGTTTATCAAGGCAATCTTACACGTTTCTGACGAGCTGATTGAAAAAATCTATATCGACTTCTTCAACAGACTGCCAGAATTCATGCAGAACGCCCTAAGTGAAGACTTCCGGGTGGCGTAAGTGGTATTTTTAGGATCTGATTATAAGGATATTATCATGAAACGCATATTTCTATTAAAAGGGTTGGACTGTCCAAATTGTTCTGCAAAAATTGAAAAAGAAGTCGGAGAATTGGATGGAGTACAATCCTCAGTGGTAAATCTGATGAAGCAGACGCTTACAATCAATGTTACTCAGACAGCCGCAGATACGATAGCCAGTCAGGTTGAAACGATTGTCCACAGCCATGAGCCGGGTGTGGAGGTTCAGGAAGAAACAATTATCCCCGTTACAAAGAGTTATTTGTTAAAGGGCTTGGACTGTCCGAACTGCTCCGCAAAAATTGAAAAAGAAGTCGGAGAATTGGATGGAGTACAATCCTCACTTGTAAATTTGATGAAGCAGACGCTTACAATCAATGTTGCTCAGACAGCCGCAGATACGATAGCCAGTCAGATTGAAATGATTGTTCATAGCCATGAGCCAGATGTGGAAGTTTCTGAAATTGTACAGGAATCTTATATACCGGAAAAAAAGCAGGAGGCCAATGAATCCTATAACAATGAGGATAAGAAGTTGACAGTTCGTTTAGCGACTGGTGCAGCAATCTATGCCATTGGTATGGCATTGACTGTTTTTGCGAAAGTGCCACTGCCTATCGAGTTAGCTTTTCTCATTGTTTCTTATGTTATTCTTGGTGGAGATGTTGTATGGCAGGCTGTGAGGAACATTTCAAAGGGGCGTGTATTTGATGAACATTTTTTGATGAGTGTTTCTACGATTGGGGCTTTTGTCATTGGTGAATATCCGGAAGCAGTTGCTGTTATGCTATTCTATCAGGTAGGTGAATTTTTTCAGTCATTGGCTGTTAAGCGTTCCAGAAAATCTATATCAGACTTAATGGATATACGTCCGGATTGTGCTACAGTCAGAAGGAACGGAGAATTGATTACCATATCTCCTGAAAGTGTTGCCATTGGTGAGATTATTATTGTAAAGCCTGGTGAAAAAATCCCATTAGACGGTGTGGTATTGGATGGAGATTCTATGCTGGATACGAGGGCTTTAACTGGAGAATCGGTTCCGAGAAGCGTTCATAAAGGAGACGAAGCACTTTCCGGTTGTATGAATCAGACGGGTGTTTTAACGATTAAGACAACGAAAGCATTTGGTGAATCTACTGCTTCAAAGATTATTGATCTTGTGGAGAATGCGTCCAGTAGAAAAGCACCAACAGAAAATTTCATTACTACATTTGCACGTTATTACACTCCTGTTGTTGTAATCTTAGCAGCTATTCTGGCAATTCTGCCACCGATCCTTCTTGGTGGATGTTGGACAGAGTGGATTCGCAGAGGATTTGTTTTCCTTGTGGTATCTTGCCCATGTGCATTGGTCATTTCAATCCCGCTGACTTTCTTCGGAGGTATTGGTGCGGCATCTAAACGAGGTGTTCTTGTAAAAGGAAGTAATTATTTAGAGGCGCTTAATCATGTCAGCATTATTGTGTTCGATAAAACCGGAACACTTACAAAGGGTGTTTTCAATGTGACTGATATTCTGCCTGAAAATGGATTTTCAAAAGAACAGGTTCTGGAGTATGCGACCCAGGCAGAGAGCTTTTCTAACCATCCTATTGCAAAATCCATTCTCTCTGCTTATGGAAAAGAAATTGACCAATCAGTTATCTCTGATTACAAGGAAATTTCCGGATATGGAATCAGTGCCATGGCAGGAAAGAAGAAAGTTTATGCTGGCAATACGAAACTTATGGATTCAGAGCATGTGGAGTACACAGTCTGTGAAAAAGTTGGTACAAAGGTATATATAGCAGTAGATGGTCAATACGCCGGATGCATTTTGATAACAGATGAAGTAAAGCCGGACAGCAAAAAAGCAATTTCTGATTTGAAACATATCGGTGTGGAAAAAACAGTCATGCTTACCGGTGATGATGAAAAAATTGGGAAGTCTGTTGCAGAAGAATTGCAGTTGGATGAATATTATGCACAGCTGCTTCCTGACCAAAAAGTGGAAAAGGTTGAGCTTTTAGACAGTAAAAAGAGACCGGGAAGCAAATTGGCTTTTGTTGGTGATGGTATCAATGACGCTCCTGTCCTTGCCCGTGCAGATGTTGGTATTGCAATGGGTGGGCTTGGTTCGGATGCGGCCATTGAAGCAGCAGATGTAGTTCTGATGACAGATGAACCGTCTAAGCTGGTGGACGCGATTGAAGTAGCAAAAGCGACAAAACAGATTGTCATGCAGAATATAGTGATTGCTCTTGGGATTAAGAGTGTGTTCCTGATTCTTGGCGCTCTTGGTATTGCGGGAATGTGGGAAGCTGTATTTGGTGATGTAGGCGTTACCATAATTGCTGTTTTGAACGCAATGAGAATTTTGAAAAAATAGGAAATGAGGTGGGAATGTGAAACGAAAACTGATTCTGTTAGCAGTTACAATTGTTTTTCTTGCAGGTTTCGGTGCACTTTTGCACTCACCGCTCTCTATGATTGATGCAATCACAGGAGCAACACCGAAAGCAAAAAAAGCTGCCCAAGCCGCCGCACAGTTGGAAGGCTCTTATGTTCTCGGTATTAATATGATGTCAGATGGTCTCGACAACGAGAACACCCGGAATAAATTAAAAGAATTGGCACTGGACGATTCGGAAACAAATGAAACAGATCTCATGAAAACGGACATTAGTTTTCGGTTATATGTATCTGAGACGGATTATCCGCTTGTCAGTTATGCTAAGAAACTCTGTGACAGGTTGAAACAGGCCGGTTTCTCCGTAGATCTGAAAGAGTACAGTAACACAATGATGCTATCAAGAGTGGTAAGTGGAAAGTATGATGTATTCCTGGCATCGGATGATTTTATTGACGTTACAACGCTAACACAGATGGACTATATGATCATGGACAGCGAAGAAATGAGGTGAGCGGGAATTTATGAGAAAATGGAATACGATTTTGTCTGTTTTAATGCTTCTCATTTTTATGATTCATGGAATCATGGGCAGCTTTATGCTGAACGGAGTTGGAAGTAGCGCAGGGAAACTTCTTGCATGGATTGGTGTTGGTATTCTTGTTGTGCATACGGTGATTGGTGTCATCCTGACAGTTCAGAGTTTACAGACAGCGAAGCAATCCGGAAAAATGTATCTGAAACAGAACGCCATATTCTGGGCGAGACGAGCCAGTGGGCTGGCAATACTGATCCTGCTGTTCTTCCATATTGGCTTGTTTGGAAAGGTGCAGAATGGGACATATATTTTGTTCCCTTTTACAACGGTAAAGATGGTAACTCAGCTTTTGTTCGTGGCGGCAATCTTTGTTCATATTTTTATCAATATCCGCCCATTGCTCGTATCGCTGGGAATCATCAGTTATAAAGAACGAAGGGGGGATATTTATTTGATTCTTTCGGTGCTCCTTCTGTTTATAGCGGGCGCAGTTATTTTCTATTATATTGGGTGGCAATATCTATGAGTAAGACAATTATTATTATAGGTGCTGGACTGGCAGGACTTTCAGCGGCTTTGCAGGCAGCGGAAAATGGATGCAATGTAAAACTGGTTTCCTCCTTTCCATCAGAGCGGGCACAGTCTGTTATGGCGGAGGGCGGTATCAACGCAGCTTTGAATACAAAAGATGAAAACGACAGTCCCGAAGAACATTTCACAGATACAATAAAGGCGGCTTGCGGTCTGGCAGACCCAAATGCAGTTTGGGGAATGACACAGGCAGCACCGGAGCTGGTGCACTGGCTGTTAAAACTTGGAGTTCAATTTAACATGAGCGGCTATGATGATGTGGATCTGCGGAATTTTGGCGGGCAGAAAAAGAAAAGGACTGCTTTTGCACAGAGTGACACCGGGAAGCAGATTATGACCGCTATGATTGACGCTGTTCGTCAAAAAGAAGGGGCTGGTATGGTAGAACGGTTTAGCCACCATTCTTTCCTGACGCTTCGACTGTGCGGCAGTGTTTGCTGTGGTTGCGTAATTAGGGATGAATACAGTCAGGAAATTATGGAATTACCGGGGAATGCGGTCATTGTTGCCTCCGGTGGTATGCACGGATTGTTTGGGAATACAACAGGTTCGCTGTCCAATACGGGAGAAGTAACCGCAGAATTGTTCCGGCTTGGTGTTCCTCTGGCAAATGGTGAAATGATCCAGTATCATCCGACTACTGTGGAATGCGGCGGGAAACGTATGCTTATCAGCGAGGCAGCCAGAGGGGAAGGCGGCAGGCTGTTTGCTCTCAGAAACAATCAGCCGTGGTATTTCATGGAGGAAAAATACCCGGAGCTTGGAAATCTGATGCCCCGTGATATTACCGCCAGAGAAATATGGAAGGTCAGCCATGAATCCGAGGTATTTCTTGATATGACGGAAATATCGAAGGAGGTCATTTCAAATAAGCTGTCTGGCTTAGCAGATGACTGCATGACATATCTGCATAAGGATATTCGGAAGGAACCTGTGCCTGTTTTGCCAGGAATCCACTACTTCATGGGTGGTATTCTTGTGGATGAGCAGCACAGAACGTCGATTCAGAATCTTTATGCTGCCGGGGAATGCTGTGCCCAATATCATGGTGCAAACCGTCTGGGTGGTAATTCCCTGTTGGGCGCATTGTACGGAGGACGTGTTGCGGCAAAGTCAGCCTGCGAACAAGCTGACGGCGTAGTTTTATCTTGTGCGGCGCAGATAGATATTCCACCAGTACAGGAAATTGTGGGAACAAAACAATTAAATCAGGCTATGCAGGATTCTCTTGGGGTTGTTAGAAATGGAAGTTCCCTGTTAAAAGGGATTCGGAAAGTGCAGGAACTAAAAGGAACTCTGCCGTTGCTTGGTCTTGCAGTTCTCCAAAGCGCCTTTGCCCGAAAAGAAAGCCGGGGAGCGCACTGGCGGGAGGATTATCCTGAATGCAACAACAGGGATTTTCTCAAAACGACGGTGGCACGATTTGACGGAAAGCAGATACAAATTTCCTTTATGTCTGTTCCAGAGAGGCGGTGATTAACTTGGTATATAAAGTACGGATTCGGCGACAAGAGAATCAGAAATCAGACAGCTATTGGCAGGAATTTGAGTTTGGCGGAAGTGAAAATAGTTCTATTGCCGCTGTCTTAAACGAATTGAATAGTCGTAGCCCACTGACAGATGCATGTGGGAATACGGCTGCTCCTATTGGATGGGAATGCAGTTGTATGGTACGTAAATGCGGAGCGTGTGCCATGCTGATCAACGGACTTCCCCGGCTGGCCTGCTCTACATTTCTGAATATGCTAAAGAGCAGTACCGTTACGCTGGAACCACTCAGTAAGTTTCCTCTTGTCAGGGATCTGATTGTTGACCGGTCATTCCTGTTTGAGAACTTGAAGAAACTAAACCTTTGGTTGGAAAGCGAAGCCTATATGATTGAATTTACACACGAACCGAGGTATCAGTCGGCTCGCTGCCTGATGTGCGGGTGCTGCCTTGAGGTTTGTCCAAACTTTTCTTCAAAGGGTACTTTTGCTGGAGCGGTTGCAGCGGTCAACGCTTTTCGGATTCTGAATGAAGAACAGGAAATAAGCCATCGAAACGATGTTTCAACTCAATATAAGGAAAATTATTTTGAGGGATGCGGGAAATCATTAGCTTGCCATAACATTTGCCCGATTGGTCTACCTGTCGAAGAATTGATCGTGAGGTCAAATTCGGTAGCTATTTGGGGAAGACAGTGAGTATCAAAATGCTGATTAAAAAAACATGATTAACCTACATCTATGGTTTTACCAAAAATAGAGACATATCCTTTGTTTCGGTGTGTTAGCGGTTTTATTATGGACTGGATTCCGTATATGTATACTGTGGCAAAGATACCAAAAACAGGAGTAGTTCTTGTAATGAACCTGTTTGTTGCAGTCGCTTTTCTGGCTTTTGGGGAACTTGCAAATCTGCTGCTTGTCAGTTTGAGTGTTTGCTCTATTTTAGGGGGAATTGTTCGGAAATGGGTCGAATATAAGAATTATAAGTAATCAGCGATTTTGGGAAAAGCAGGCTGAGGCGTTCGGGAAGCGGTTTTTGAATTTTGAGCGAATGGGTACAGTTGAAATTTCAAGTAGCAGAGTGCCGAAAAAGTGGTATAATGAACGAGTAAAAGGAAGACAGATGCGAACAAAGCGTGAGTGCAGGCGGTACTGCGCTGTGTATGCCGCGTATGCCAAAGCGTGTGCCAGCAAGTGGATTGTAAACAACAAGGAATCGCAGACTTTTAATCGGGGTCGATTTAACCGCTGTTGAGCGACCGCAGAGGGTCAACAGGGGCTTGCAGACCTTTGTCCGTTCAGGTCATAATTTCCCGACAATGAAGCCGCTGGACTGATTGCGGGTGCACAAGGCAGAATAACCGTGTATACGCGAGATTCTGCAGATAGCTTACACCAAATTACCACAGGCTTGCAGCAAAGGAAGCCTTGGAAATGTACAGATTGAATTTGGGCAATCGACCCGTCGAGAAATCGGCGGGTCTTTTTTTGCCCATCGGAGGCGCGGCGGTGTGTTCTTTTCGCAGCCTTGCAGCCACACAGCGTTTCACGCCGGTATCCCATTTCAACTTGTTTTACAGGAATATTCGCCGCAAAAGCGCTCCGAATACGGCGTATAGTCTGTGTTTTCGCCTGTTTTGGCAGAAAAAAGGCGAAATTCCTTGAAATACCGTCCGCGAAGTGCTATGCTATTCTTATATAATGCCGTTTTGCGGCGAGAAATGAGGAAAAAGAAGGGCAGTCTGTCGGGGAGAGGCGGCTGTCACGGGTAAGGAGAATTGGTTGATGAAAACAAAAAAGAGGAAGCGGGGTCTGTCCTTCCTGCTCGCGGTACTGGTAACAGCGGCATGTCTGCTGACCGGCTGCGGCACACAAAAGAGCGAAGCACAGGAGGACGCGGAAACCATTCAGGTCTATCTATGGAACACCACGCTGTACGAAAAATATGCCCCCTATATCCAGTCGCAGCTGCCGGATGTGAATATTGAGTTCATTGTCGGCAATAACGATCTGGATTTTTACAAATTTCTGAACGAGAACGGCGGCCTGCCGGACATCATTACCTGCTGCCGCTTCTCGCTGCATGACGCTGCGCCGCTCAAGGGCAGTCTGATGAACCTCGCCACGACCAACGAGGCGGGCGCGGTCTACAACACCTACCTCAACAGCTTCAAAAACGAGGACGGCAGCGTAAACTGGCTGCCGGTCTGCGCGGACGCGCACGGCTTTGTGGTCAACCGCAGTCTGTTCGAGAAATACGGCATTCCGCTGCCCACCGATTACGACAGCTTTGTTTCCGCTTGTCAAGCGTTTGAAAAGCACGGCATCCGCGGCTTTGATGCGGACTATTTCTACGATTACACCTGCATGGAAACGCTTCAGGGACTTTCTGTCTCCGAGCTTTCCTCGGCGGAAGGCCGCAAATGGCGCACCGCGTACAGCGACCCGGCCAGCACCGAGAAAGTCGGTCTGGATGACACCGTTTGGCCGACCGCTTTCAAGAACCTCGAGCAGTTCATCCGCGACACCGGCCTGAACGCCGCTGACCTGACACTGATCTACGATGACATCATGGACCGGATGCGCAGCGGCGAGCTTGCCATGTTCTTAGGCAGCTCTGCTAACGTTAAAATCCTGCAGGATGAGGGCATTGATACGACCTTCCTGCCGTTCTTTGGTCAGGACGGGCAGCAGTGGCTGATGACCACCCCGTATTTTCAGGTTGCGCTGAGCCGCAATCTCGAGCAGGACAGCAACCGCCGCGACAAGGCGATGCAGGTGCTCCGTGTCATGCTCTCCGAGGAAGCACAGAACCGCATCGTCTATGACGGACAGGACATTCTGAGCTACAGCCAGAACGTCAGTCTTCGCCTGACCGATTATCTGGAGGACGTGCGCCCGGTGGTCGAGCAGAACCATATGTACATCCGCATCGCCTCCAACGATTTCTTCTCGGTCTCCAAGGATGTGGTCTCGCGCATGATTGCAGGAGAATATACGGCAGAGCAGGCGTATCAGGCGTTCAACGCGCAGTTGCTTGCGGATGAGCCTGCCGCGGATACGGCTGTGCTGACCTTGGACAAGGGCTATTCAAACGTTTTCCATGCGGACAGCGGCAATACCTCCTTCTCCGTGATGGCGAACACGCTGCGCGGCGTGTATGACACCGATGTGCTCATTGCTGCGGCGAACAGCTTTACCGGCAGCGTGCTGGCGGCAGACTACACCGAGAATATGGCTGCCTCTATGATCATGCCGAACGATCTGCGCGCGTATCGGCGCACGATGACCGGCGCGGAGCTGACCGAGACCGTCCGCGCCTTTGTCGAGGGCTGCGAGGGCGGCTTTACGCCGTTCAACCGCGGCTCTCTGCCGGTGGTCAGCGGCATTGCCATCGAGGTCAAGGAGGAAAACGGCGGCTTTACGCTGACCGGGATCACGCGGGACGGCAAACCGCTCCGCGAGGACGAGACCGTAACCGTAACCTGTCTGGCGACGGCGGGCAGCATGGCGCCGCTGTTTGCGGACGAGAGCCGTGCCTTCGAGGGCGGCGACACGAGAGTTCGGGACACCTGGAGCGCGTATGTCTCCGAGGGGAATGCCGTACTGGCGGAGCCGGAAAACTATATTACATTGAGGTAAACGGAAATGGCAGATAAAACACGCGGAAGCAAAATAAAATACCGCTTCCTGAAAAAATGGCGCCGCCCTGTCGCCGCACTGCTGGCTCTGGCGGTGCTGCTCGGCGGCATCTGCTATCGGTATTTCTTGTTTATGTCGCAGACGGTCTATCGGGAGAGCACTTCGCATCTGTCGGAGATCCTGCGTAAATCCGACAATATGCTGAACCATCTGGTCAGCCGAAACCAGATGCTGCTGCATCTGTGGAACGATTTTCTGAAAAACGCCTCGAGCGAAGAACAGATCCGTTCCAGTCTGAACGAGATGCAGAAGGAGACCGGCTGCGCCGCCCTCTACTTCCTCGCCTCGGACGGCAGCTGCATGACGCAGGACGGCGAAAAGAGCAGCCTTGGCTCGCAGACCGATCTGGACACGCAGCTTTTCGCCGGAGAGGACGTCGTTGTGAATGCGGTGCTGCCCGGAAAGCCGCAGATGCTCGTGTTTGCCTGCCCGGAGATGAGCGGCACCTACCGCGGCTTCGCCTATGATGCGATCGCCATCGCCTACTATAATGGTACGGTGCTGAACGCGATTGACAACTCCGCATTCGAGGGCACGAGCCACAACTATGTTGTCTACCCGGACGGGCGCGTTGTGCTCGACAGCGAGGCTGACGGTGAGAACGGCAGCGAGGAATCGGTCTATAATTTCCTCGCGGAGCTGCGCAGCAGCTCCAATCTGTCCGATAAAGCGTTCGACGCGCTGAGTGACGATTTCGCGCAGGGCAGGGACGGAAGCAAGATGCTGACGCTGCATGGAACCCGGTACTATCTGGTCTACGAGAACACAGGCATTCAGGACTGGATCATGCTCAGCCTTGTCCCGGTCAGCGTTGTTAACGCCAGCATGGATACGTTGTGGCACCGGACGGTCGAGATCGTGACCGTTATTGCGTGCCTGCTTATGGTGCTGCTTATCACGCTCATCGTGCACAGAAGCCGCGATGCGCTGCGTCGGAGAGATACTGAGATCCTGTACAAGGATGAGCTGTTCACCCGGCTCTCACGCAACGTGGACGATGTTTTCTTCATGCTGGATGCCGAAACCTCCCGCACGGACTATGTCAGCCCGAACATCGAGCGGCTGCTGGGCGTGCCGCTCGAGCAGGTGCGGCAGGACATCCGTGCACTGCGGGCGCTGCACCCGAAGGACTCTCCCGACCACGATAAGAACTTCCTCGCGGGGATTCAGTGCGGCGAGCAGAGCGAATGGGATGCCGATTATGCCCATCAGCAGACTGGTGAGCGCCGCTGGTTCCACATCGTTGCCATGGGCAGCGAGGTCGCAGGCCGGACCAAGTACATCCTCGTGATGTCCGACCGCACGGCTGATCGGAAGATCAATCAGGCGCTTTCCGAGGCGGTTGCGGCCGCCGAAGCCGCCAGCCGCGCCAAGAGCACCTTCTTGTCTAATATGTCGCACGATATCCGCACACCGATGAATGCGATCATCGGCTTTACCACCCTTGCGGTCAGCAATATCGATAATCAGGAACGGGTGAAGGACTATCTGACCAAAACCCTTTCCTCGAGCCGCCACCTGCTTGCGCTCATCAACGATATTCTGGACATGAGCCGTATCGAGAGCGGCAAGCTTCATCTGGAGGAAACCGAGGTCAACCTCGCCGAGATGCTGCACGATATCAAGACCATCGTCAGCGGACAGATATACGCCAAGCAGCTCGAGCTTTATATGGATGTGCTTGACGTTGCCGACGAGGACGTTTACTGTGACCGGACACGTATGGGACAGATTTTGCTCAACCTGCTGTCCAACGCCATCAAGTTCACGCCGGCGGGCGGCACGGTCTCCGTGCGTATCCGGCAGCTTGCCGGAACCGTGCGCGACTGTGCACAGTACGAGTTCCGCGTCCGCGACAACGGCATCGGCATGAGTCCGGAGTTCGCGCAGAAGATTTTTGAGCCGTTTGAACGCGAGCGCACCTCCACAGTCAGCCGAATACAGGGAACCGGCCTCGGCATGGCCATCACCCGGAATATCGTCGAGATGATGGGCGGCACGATCAAGGTGCAGACCGAGAAGAACCGAGGCACCGAGTTTATCATCTGCCTGCCGCTGCGCGTGCAGATCGGCAGCCGCCGCGAGGAAAAGATTGCGGAGCTTGCCGGCCTCAAGGCGCTGGTGGTGGACGACGATTTCAACACCTGCGACAGCGTGGCAAAGCTGCTGACCCGTGTGGGAATGCGTGCGGAGTGGACGCTCTCCGGCCGGGAGGCCGTGCTGCGTGCGCGGCAGTCCATCGAGTTGGGTGACCCCTGCCGCGCCTATATCATCGACTGGCGGCTGCCGGACATGAACGGCATCGAGGTCACGCGCCAGATCCGCAGCCTGAACGATGACACCCCCATCATCATCCTGACCGCCTACGACTGGTCGGACATCGAAGCGGAGGCAAAGGCGGCAGGCGTGACGGCCTTCTGCTCCAAGCCGATGTTCCTGTCCGACCTGCGCGACACCCTGCTGACAGCCATCGGACACATGCAGACGGCGGAGGAGCAGGACATCCTGCCCGGGAAAAACGCCGACTTCCGCGGACGGCATATCCTGCTGGTTGAGGATAACGAGCTGAACCGTGAGATCGCGATGACAATCCTGCACGAGTACGGTTTTCTGGTCGATACCGCTGAGAACGGCGCGGTCGCGGTGGAGAAGGTTCGCACCTCGGACACGGGCCGCTATGATCTGGTGCTGATGGATGTGCAGATGCCGGTCATGGACGGCTACACCGCCACCCAGCGCATTCGTGCGCTGAAGGACCCGGCGCGCGCCGCAGTCCCGATCGTTGCCATGACGGCCAACGTGTTCGAGGAGGAGCGAAAGCAGGCGTTCGACTGCGGCATGAACGGCTTTTTGTCCAAGCCGATCGTGGTTGAGGAGCTGATCGACGCGCTGAAGGGCATTATGCACTGACCGCGCCATGCGGATACATCAAAACCCGGAGTACCGGCCGAAAACGGCTGACGGTACTCCGGGTTTTTCGGATATGCAGAGGAAAATAAATGCCGCTGCGCCGCAATCTTCGCTTTCTTTTTGGGTCGGGAAATAGTATAATTATGGCATGGGAAAAGGAATGAATAAATTTTACCGAAGGAGGGGCAGAACATGAAAAAGCGATCAAGAATTGCTCTGCTGACCGCACTTCTCGCCATAGTGTTCGCGGCAGGCATTAGCGTTTACAGCAACTACATCGGAATGCAGATTTATCAGGAAAGCTCGAATCATCTGCTCGAAAGCTATGCGCAAATCTCCAAGACCTTCACGCTGTTTGTGCAGCGAAACTGGACCGTGCTGAGCCAGTGGGACAGCCTGATGAGTAACGTACAGACTGATGAAGACATTGACGAGATATGGAACACGATTCAAGACAACCGATCGTCGTGGCATTACAGCGATTTCTATATGGTCAATCAGAACTCGCAGTATCTAACAGCAGATGGGCGAAAGGGCAGCGCCGACAGCATCGACGGCGTTTTTCAGGAGATGTACAGCAAGGGCGAGCCAATCGTCTCCACCTATACGGCGACCTATGGCGTGTCCAAGATCGTGTTCGCGATGCCGATGAGCCGCAATCTGACGCTGGACGGCGTGACCTACACCGGTATCGCGGTCAGCTATGACACGGATGTGGTCGATGATCTGGTTGACGGCAGCATGTACGGCGGACAGAGCGACTGCTATGTGGTGCGCTCGAACGGCGACATCGTGCTGGAGTTTGAGCCGCAGACCGAGCTGTGCGAGGGAATGACCAACCTGTATGACCTGTCCGACCACGCTGACTGGAAATATGGCAGCATGGACGATATCAAGGACTGCATCCAACTCGGCAAGAGCGGAAGCGCGCAGTTCATCTGCGCTGGGGCGAGAAACTATTTGGTCGCGATTCCGACCGCATTTTCGGACTGGTCGCTCGTCGGCATCATCCAGGCGGATGAGGTGGACGGCGCGCTGTATGGCGTGCAGAATTCCTCGCTCATCTTGCTCGGTGCACTCAGTTTTTTCGCCGTCATCATCGTGGTGCTGGCGCTGGGCATGGAGAGCCGGCTGCGCCTTAAGGACGAGGAAACGGAGCGCCTGAACCTCGAGCGCGAAAAGATGAAGAGCGACCGTTTCCTGCAAAGCATGAGCCGCATCGTCGATCGCTATATGGTCGTCAATCTGGATACCGGACGCTACCGCTATCATGAGCTGCGGAGCAGAGAGCCGCTCTATCCGACCTCCGGACAGTATTCGAAAATGGTTGAAATCATCTCTAAACGCTATGTCGCGCTGACCGAAACGGAAAACGCCAAGCTCTCGCGGCTGCTTACGCCGGACTATCTGCGCAGCGTGCTCCGGAAACCGGATGACAATCTCAAAATCGAGTATTGCAGCCGGACGGAAAACGCCTATATGGTGCTGACCGTCCTCCCGGTCGAGTGGCATGCGGACGGCACGGTCGCCGTGGTCATGCAGGTTGTGCAGGATATCGGGCAGAAGGTCGAGCTGGAAAACATGGCAAACACGGACAGCCTGACCGGTCTGTTCAACGAGCGCTATTTCAGCAGGGTCCTGAACATCTGTGAGGCGAAAAAGCTGCCGTTTGTGCTGTATTACCTCGATCTCGACCGCTTTAAGCCGATAAACGACACCTACGGTCACGCCATGGGCGACCGGCTGCTCAAGGAGATCAGCGCGCGGCTGCTGCGCTGCATCCGCAGCCGGGACTACGCCTTCCGCATCGGCGGCGATGAGTTCGCGCTCATCGTCAGCGCCGATATGGACGAGGAGCAGCGCAGCCGCATGGCCGAGCGCATCCAGACCATGCTCTCTGCGCCCATCGTTATCGAAGAAAAAGTGCTTTCGGTCGGCGTCAGCTGCGGCTGCGCCTGCTATCCGGAGGACGGCGACGCTTCGCAGGTGCGCATCACGGCGGACAGCCGCATGTACGCGGAAAAGCAGCACCATCACGAAGACGACCGGACGGAGGAACAGTCATGAAACACAAAACCCTGCGGTGCGCCGCAGAGACAGCCGCCCTGCTGCTGACCGTGGCAATGCTGACGTTCCTCATTGCCGGACTGCATCAGCACGAGCCGGACAGGGAGCTTTCCACCCTTGATACCGGCTGGTATCAGTTGACGGACGGCGTGCGGCGCGAGGTTGCGCTCCCGGTCACGCTTCCGGCCGCGCCGGAACAGACGCTTACCCTGTATAACGACACGCTGACCGCCCGCGATGCCGGAAAGCTGCTGTCCGCGCGCGGTGTGGAATACGGCATCGAGATTCGTGCGGGCGAAACGCTGCTCTATCGCTACGAGGACAACGCCTTTCCGAAAAACACGCAGATGAAGGGACGCCTGTGGGCGGATGCGGAGCTTCCGGACAACATCGGCGGACAGACACTCAGCCTGACCTTTACGCAGCTTTCCGACCGGACCGGCAGGTTTGACGCGCCTCTGCTCGGCTCGGTGCGGAGCATCACCGGTCATCATATCCAGACCTCGCTGTTTTCTCTGGTTATGATGCTCGCCATGGTCATCCTTGCCGTGCTGGCGCTGCTGATCTTCTGCTACATGAGCAGCCGCGGCATCCACGAGCGCCGCTTCCTCGATGTGGCGGTCTTTCTGCTGCTGTGCAGCCTGTGGTGCCTGACCGATTCCGCTCTGTATCAGATTTATGGACGGGATACTGCCGCCGGAAGTGTCGTTTCCTTTTACGCCTTTATGCTGATGTCTATCCCGATGGTGCATTTTGTCCGCAATGCGGTAAGCGGCAGACAGCAGCTTGTTCCCGATATATGCATTGCGCTGTTCTGCGCCAACGCGCTTGCACAGGGCGCGGCGTACCGGCTTTTCGGCATCCGGTTTATTGATATGCTGCCGCTGACGCACCTGATTCTGGCGGCAGGCGTTGCAGCGATGCTGATCGTGCTGCTCCGGTCGTACCGCGAGCAGCCCTCGCAGCAGCTTCGGCTGCATATTGCGGCGTTTGCCGCACTGGGTGTGTTCGGCGTGGCAGCGCTCGTCCTGTACGGCCTGCTGCACATCTACTGGTACGATGCGATATTCCAGTTTGGCGTGCTGCTGTTCATCATCCTGCTCTTCCGTGAACTGATCGGACAGGCGACCGAGGATATGCGCTTTCACATGGAGCACCGTATCAGCCATCTGATGCAGCGTGAGGACCGTATGACCGGTCTGCCGAATCGCCGTGCATTCGAGGAATACATGGAGCGCATCCGCACCGGTGAGGTCGGATGCCGCGATGCGGTGCTGACCTATATCCGGCTGGAGGGTCTGAACGAGCGCAATGACCGCTTCGGCCTTCAGGCAGGAGATGAGGCGGTCATCGCCGCCGCGCGGTGCGTTGCAGACTTTTGCCGCGCGTGCGAGGACGGAGGCGAAAGCGTATCGTGCTTCCGCACCGGCGGAAACGAGTTCGCCCTCATCCGTCCCGAGCCAAGGGCAAATTCGGGGCAGCTGCACCGGCAGTTCAGCGCGATCGTCGCGCGGTACAACCGCACCTGTGCGCCGCGCGCCCGCATCACGATGACCTACGGCTTCAGCCGCCTGTGCGACGAGGACGGAAAATCGCGCAGCATCAGCGCATGGAAGGCGGAGGCGGACGCCTATTTGAAGAGAAATGAAACCAGACTGGGAGGGGACACGGAATGACAACCAATCTACATTATCTGATCGCCGGGATGGCGGTGCTGCTGGTTGTTCTGTGGCAGTATTCTCATCAGCGGCAGATGGATGACCGGAACAGCCTCATGTTCCGCCGCCTGCTGACCGTCGTCAGTCTGGACGTTCTCGCTGAGCTGGTCAGTACATGCTTCATTCTGTACGCTCCGTACAGCTTTGGCGTCGGCCGCATGCTCTCGAACACCGTGTTCTATCTGTTTCAGGCGATCCTGCCGCTCATGCTGCTGTACTATGTCTGTACACTGTGCTCGAGCCGCGTGATCTCCACCGGAACCGTACTGCGCATGGGCATTCCGACTATCGTTCTGTTTTTTATCATTCTGACCAACCCCTTCACCGAAAAGCTGTTCTATTTTGACAGCACCGGCTACTGCCACGGTCCGTGGTATCTGCTGCTGTACATCAGCGCCCTGCTGCACATCGCGGCGGCAGCAATTTTTGTTGCGGTGCACCGGGATGCGGTCAGCCGCCGCAATCTGACGGCGCTGCTTACGGTCTTTCTGCTCGCCGCCTTCGGCATCGCCGCGCAGGCCGTCAATCCCGCGGTGCTGACGACCGGCTTCGGCCTTTCGCTCAGCATTCTCGCAATGTATCTGACCATCAACAATCCCTGCGCGTGCATGGACAGCCTGACCGGACTGAATGACAAGCAGTATCTGCTGCGCCGCATGAACGAGCTGACCGACGCGCACAAGGCTTTTCACATCATCACGGTCTACGCCTACCAGCTTGACCACATGAACAAAGTCTCGGGCGTGCAGAGCGGCGACGAATTTCTGCGCCGCGCGGCAGAGCACATGCAGGAGATCGCGGGCAGGAACGTGTTCCGCGTGACAGGCAAGCGTTTTTTGCTGCTGACGTTCTCGCTGCGCGAGTACGAAGCCTGTCTGACGAGTCTGCGGCAGGTGTTCCACACGCAGCCGGATGACGCGCAGGCCGCTCCCTCGCCGGTCATCCTGTGCGGCGTGGTGGGCGCGGAAAAGCTGGGAACGGGCGGCCTTGTGCTGGATTATGCGGAATATCTTGAATCTCTCGCAGCACGCAGCGGCGGGACTGAGGTCATCCAGAACGACCGCAAGAACAGGGACAGTTTTTACTACAACAAGCAGGTCGAGCAGTTCCTGCACCGCGCGATCGACGAGGATCTGTTCGAGGTCTACTATCAGCCGGTCTATTCGCTGCATCAGCAGCGCTTTGTCACCCTTGAGGCGCTCAGCCGCCTGCGGCATCCTACACTCGGCTGGATTTCACCGGATATTTTTATCCGCCTTGCGGAGAAGAATCACCTTATCAGTCAGATCACCGAGCTTCAGCTGCGGCGCGTCTGCCGTTTTCTACGCGAAAACCCGGCGCTCCGCGCGAGCATTGCGAACGTCAAGATCAATCTTTCGCCGCTCGATCTTATTCACAGCGATGGCGGAAGCCACTTGATCCGCATTCTGGATGAATACGGTCTGCCGTACTCCTGCTTCCAGTTTGAGATCACCGAGACGGTTGCGACCGAGTATTCCGCGAGCCTGACCCGGGTGGCGGAGAGCTTTCAGGCGGCCGGCATCGGCCTGTGTCTGGATGATTTCGGCTCGGGCTACGCCAACCTGAATACGGTCATGCAGCTGCCGTTCTCGGTCATCAAGCTCGACCGTTCGCTGCTGTTCCACATCTGCACGGACAAAAACGCCGCGCTCTTCTACCAGAGCATCGTATCCGCTTTCTGCCGTCTCGGCTACCGCATCATTGCGGAGGGTGTGGAGACGCAGGAGGAGATGGAGCTGCTGCGGAGCTGGAACGTGGATATGATTCAGGGCTATTATTTCTCCCGTCCTCTGCCGCCGGGAGACCTGCTGCGGCTGCTGACCGAGGAAGCCGTCGAACAGATGTGACCGGGTGCGGCGGACCGCCCCCAAAATCCGTGAAAAAAATTTTTCAGAAGCCGGAACCTTTTTAGACGTGCTTCGTCTAATAGAGAGAAAGAGAGCAGATACTGCTCTCTTAGAAAGAAGGCTTTTTACATGAAAAAAACACTGATGGTATTTGCATGCACGGCTCTGCTGGCTGCATCGCTTTCGGCCTGCGGCAGCAAGCCCGCCGAAAATACGGATACCGGTACAGCATCGTCTGCGGCGGCCTCGTCCTCGAGCAGCGAACAGCAGAAGGAAAACACGCTCACCGGCTCGCTCGATGAGAAGAAGAACGGCATGTTCGTTGTAACGGATGCCGAGGGTGCCGCTTATGAATTTACCTACGATCCCTCCGATACGCCGAAGGGTCTGGATGATGCCGCAGAGGGCGATTCGGTCACTGTGACTTATACGGGCACGGTCTCCGAGGTCGATTCGTTTGACGGCACGATCATTTCGGTCGAGAAAGCGGAGGCAGCACAAAATTAAAGACGCGGCTTCTTGCGCAGGCTCCGGTCGCGCTGCCGCGGCTGCCGCTTGGAAAGAACGCAAAAAATCCCCTGCCGGGGACAGATTTTCTGTCTCCCCCGGCAGGGGATTTCGCTTTTCAGGACTTTTGCTCTGCCTTGTCCAGATACATCAGATAATCCGCCTTGCGGATAGCCTCTGCGATCGGATGTACGCCGCAGATGCCGCCGATGCTGACCGAAAGCTGAACATCCGCGAACTCCGACATGCGGATGCCGCGCACGGCCTGCTGAATCTGCTTTTTCTTGTCGAGGAAAGCCTCCTCGGTCATACGCGGAAACAGTAGCAGGAACTCGTCACCGCCGTAACGGATCAGAATATCGGTCTTGCGGATGCAGGAGCGCACCGCGTCCGCAATGTCGCGCAGCGCCGCGTCGCCTGCGGCGTGGCCGTAGCGGTCGTTGATAAGCTTGAAGCTGTTCACATCGATCAGCGCCACGCCCTCCATGCCCTCAAGGTGGGTGCGGTAGGTTTCAAAATAACGGCGCGAATAGACGTTGGTCAGCGGGTCGAGGAACAGCTGCATATCCTCGCCGCGCGTGCGGTCAAGCAGAAAACGTGAGCCGTTTGCGTCGATCCAGCGGCCCTCGTTGAGCCGCGAGACCAGCTCGAGCACGCAGGGCGTGCCGTTGATCGTAATATACTTGGAGATGACGAAATACATCTCATTTCGCGTAAATTCGAGCTTATTGAGCGTAGTATGCTCAGCATACGCCCGTGCAGAGATGCAGTTGGCGCAGCCCACGTCGGTATCCCAGAATGCGGCGCAGCGCTCACCCGTGCGGTGCAGAACGCCGTCCGCATCGAGATCGAGCACGGCGTATTTTGTCGGGTCAACCAGACGGACGACATCAAAGAACGCGCTCAGACGCTGTATATCATCGGCGATCGACAGCTCGTCCGTTGTGCTTTTGCCTGTGCAGCGGAAGGGAGCACAGCTGTACTGCACCTTCTGCGTGTCGGTCAGACAGCCGATTACGCCGACATAGTGACCGGGGGAGAACGGCGACCAGAGCGTACGCATCCGGATGTTGTGCCAGTGCTGCTCGTGCCCGACCGGCAGGAGCAGGCTGAGCGAAAGCTCATTGTTCTCGGGCGTTGTGGCTTTGAGGGCGGCTCTTAGCCGCGCAATATCGGCCGGCCGCAGCAGTCGGAGACTGTCCGGTTCATGCACGTTCAGTATCGTGCGCTGCTGCTGCCGCGGACGGCTTTGGTCGGCTATTATGACGGTACCGGCGGGAACGTCATACTCAAACTGCACATCGCCGCAGCAGGAGACAAAGAAATCCAGCTTTTCCTTGACATAATCCAGCTCGCGCTGGGCGCGGTCGCTGAGCGGTACATCGCTCTTTTGCAGCAGCTCGGCAGACAGGCGCTTTGCGTCGCGGTGGAGCACCTGATCGGCGGCGAGCGTCGGCAGTGCGCTTCGGAGGCGCATGCTGATCTCATGAAGGCAGTCGAGCAGCATCGGGTTGAACGCGCCGCACTCTCCGTTGAGGATCATGGTGATGGCGGTGTCGTGGCTGTACGCCTTTTTGTAGCAGCGGTCACTGGTCAGCGCGTCAAATACGTCCGCCAGTGCGACCACCTGCGCCGAGATCGGGATCTGTTCACCGAGCAGGCCATCCGGATAGCCGCCGCCGTCCCAGCGCTCGTGGTGCCAGCGGCAGATCTCGATAGCGACCTTGACCAGCGGCTCGTCGCGGTATTGCGTCAGTCCCTCAAGCATGGATGCGCCGACGGCGGGATGGGTGCGGATGATGTTGAATTCCTCGGGCGTCAGTGCGCCCGTCTTGTTCAGAATGCTCTCGGGGATGCTGATCTTGCCAATGTCGTGCAGGGCGGACGCGGTGGTGATGAGGCGGATCTTTTCCTCGGTCAGACTGTATACATCGGTCTTTTCGGTCAGCTTGCGCAGCAGCATTTCGGTCACGGTCTGCACCTGAAGCACATGCTGTGCGCTCTCACTGTTGCGGAACTCGACAATATGACTGAGGATGCCGATCATGACATGGCTGTTTTTCTCGTTCCGATAGATCTGGTCGGAGACCATGTCCATCAGCCGCTTCTGGTTGGCGTAGAGCGTGAGCGTGTTTTTGACGCGGCGCTGCACAATGAAGGAGTCGAACGGACGGCGGATATAGTCGGTAATGCCAAGGCTGTAACAGCGTTCGATAACCGCACGGTCCTCGGCGGCGGAGATCATGATGACTGGCAGCTCCTCAATCCAGCGGAACTGATTCATGCGCTCGAGCACGCCGAAGCCGTCAATTTTCGGCATATTGATATCCAGCAGCAGCAGGTCGATGTGCATATCCTGCTGGATCATGAGGAGGGCCTGCGCGCCGTCCTCTGCCTCTGCGTAGTCATATTCCTCACCGAGAATCGCCTTGAGCATTTCTCGGTTGAGCTCTGAGTCATCAACAATCAGAATTTTCTGTCGGTTCATAGTCGTTCGACCGCAGCCGGGTCGCTCTCCCTCCCTTTGTTTACCGGAATTTGACCGGTTGCACAATTATATTATACTACCAATGCGATGCAGAATAAAGGAAAACTTCCGTCAGCGCCAACGGCGGAAATTTCTGTTGTGCAGGAGCGCGGCAGCATGTTATAATAAAAAATAAATTGTGCCGACCTGCGGCACAGACAACGAACAAGAGAGAGGACACCATCATCGGTATGAACAGACACAAACGGGTAAAATGCGCTCTGGCGCTTTTGACCATGCTGACGGCGGGTCTGCTGTCCGGCTGCGCCTCGGAGGCGGCATCCGACAGCACACTTCCGACGATTACCGTCGGCAGCGACACCTATCCGCCTTATGTTTATATGGATAATAACGGCGACATTACCGGTCTGGACGTGGATATTGCGGAGGAGGCATTCCGCCGCATGGGATACCGCGCGGAATTCACCACGATCGACTGGGAACAAAAGACCGAGCTGGTCGATAACGGAGAAATCGACTGCATATGGGGCTGCTTTTCCATGGACGGCCGCGAGAACGATTATCAGTGGGCGGGACCGTATCTGGTGAGCCGTCAGGTCATTGCCGTCGGCGCGCAGAGCGGCATCGAGCAAATGAGCGATCTTGCCGGAAAGACCATCGCGGTGCAGGCTACCGGCAAGCCGGAGGCGATCTTTCTGAGCGGAGGCGAAAACGTCCCGGCCTTCCGAAATGTCATCAGCCTCGCTGACCGCGGGGTGCAGTATGCCATGCTGGACTGCGGCTATGTGGACGCAGTAGCAGGACACGAGGAGGCTATCCGGCAGTATATGAAGGACTACGGCGCGAACTTCCGCATTCTGGATGAACCGCTGCTGACGACCGGCATCGGCGTGGCATTTTCCAGGCACGACACACGCGGTCTTGCGGCGCAGCTGACCGAGGTTGTCGCGCAGATGCGCGAGGACGGCAGCATGGAACAGCTGGTCGGAAAATATCTCGAGGTCCCCGCGCACAGTCTGGAGGTGGAGCAGCTTGAACAATAATTCCCGACGCATTGTCTTACGAAGGACGTTCTGGTGCCTGTGCTTCGCAGCGGGGCTTTTGTTCCTCAGCGCGGTATTCCTGCTGTCCCGGCACGCGGATATGCGGGACTGCGAGCAGCGCATGACCGAACTGATCGACTTTGTAAAGGAGCAGTCCTCCTCCTATGTGCAGTATAACGAGACTGCCGTGGCCAAGGCGCTCGTGCGCGGAACGACCGCCGTTCAGGAGCTGGAGGGCGTGACGCTTGACTGCGGCGAGGATGAGCTGCGGCAGTATGCGGAGCGGCTGGGGCTGACCGGCATTTCGGTGCTGGATGCGAACGGCAGGCTGGTCTGCGAGTACAGCACGGACGGCATCGGCTATACCCGCCTGCAAACCGATTTGGAAGCCGAGCGCGTGCTCGCTGTGATCGGTCATCCGCAGAGCACCTATGTTCGGCGCGTGCAGCTGACCGACGGCTCGTTTGCCGACGTTGCCGTGCGCAGCTGTTCGGACGACCGCGGCGCGGTGCTTGGCTGGCGGCACACCGGGGCGGCGTTCGCAAAGAAATCCGTGCTCTCCGTGCAGAATCTGCTCGACGGCTACGACGCCGAGACCACGGGAACCGTGCTCCTGTCGGACGGCAACCGCGTAACCGCGTCGGACGATCTATCCCTCATCGGTACGGATACCACGGAAAATGATCTGCTCCGCCGCATCCGCTCGAGCGGCCATGCCGATCGGCTAGTCTATGCCGGACGCAGGGGACTGACCCGATACTACGGCATGTACAGCCACGGGCGCAACTTCTACTACTATATATATGTCCCGGGCAGACTGCTCTACACGAAGACGCCGGTCAATTTGGCTGTGTCGTTCCTCGCCTGTGCGATCGTTCTGACGCTGCTTCTGTTTGTGCGCCGAGGCACGGAAAAGAGCTTTCTCCAGCAGCAGAAAACGCTCGAAAAGGAATATCAGACCTCGCTTGAGCAGAAAAACGCCGAGCTTGAACGCGCTATCCGTCAGGAAACGGCGGCAAACCGCGCCAAGCGCGAATTTCTGTTCAATATGTCGCACGACATCCGCACGCCGATGAACGCGATCATCGGCTTCACCTCGCTTGCGGCCACCCATATCGACAACCGCGAGCAGGTGCTCGACTACCTGAAAAAGACCGCAACGGCGAGCCAGCATCTGCTCTCGCTTATTAACGATGTGCTCGATATGAGCCGCATCGAGAGCGGCAAGGTCTCACTCGAGCTGCGCCCGGTGCAGCTGCCCGAGCTTGTGCACGACCTGCGCGATATCATCCAGCCGAGCATCACAGCCAAGCGCATCTCGCTTTTCATCGACATGGTCGATGTGGAGGACGAGAATGTGGTTGCCGACCCCATGCGCCTCAATCAGATCATGCTCAACATCCTGTCCAATGCCATCAAGTTCACCCCGGTAGGCGGCATGATCACCCTGCGCATCGTTCAGAAGCAGACCGCGCCGCATGGCAGTGCGGACTATGAATTCCATATCCGTGATACCGGCATCGGCATGAGCTCGGCGTTTCAGGAGCATATCTTCGAGCAGTTTGCGCGCGAGGAGACCTCAACCGTGAGCAAAATTCAGGGAACCGGCCTCGGTATGGCGATCACGAAAAATCTGGTCGATATGATGGGCGGCAGTATTTCGGTCGAGAGCGAGCCGGGGAAGGGCTCGGAATTCACGGTTTCCCTGCGCTTTCCCATCAGCGGAGAGCAGGCCGTGCCGCAGCGTATCCCCCAGCTTGAGGGTCTGCGCGCGCTTGTGGCGGATGATGACACCGACACCTGTCTGAACGTCAGCAAAATGCTGCGCATGATCGGCATGCGGTCGGACTGGACGACCTCGGGACATGAGGCTGTCGTCCGTACGCAGGACGCGATCGAGCAGGGTGACGGCTTCTATGTCTTCATCATCGACTGGATGATACCCGATCTGAACGGTCTTGAGGTCGTGCGCCGCATCCGCAAGATGATCGGCAGCAACACCCCAATCATCATCCTGACCGCCTACGACTGGACGGATATCGAGGTTGAGGCAAAAGCCGCAGGCGTGACCGCGTTCTGCGCCAAGCCGCTGTTCATGTCCGAGCTGCGCCGCGTACTGGCTGAACCGTTTCTTTCGGCAGAGCCTGCGGAGCAGACGGAGAAAAAGGCGGATTTCGCCGGAAAACGGCTGCTGGTCGTCGAGGATAACGCCCTCAACCGCGAAATCGCGGTGACGATGCTCGAGGAAGGCGGATTCGAGGTGGACACGGCGGAAAACGGAAAGATTGCGGTCGACAAGGTGCGCGAGAGCGCGCCCGGGTACTATGATCTGGTGCTGATGGACATTCAGATGCCGATCATGGACGGCTATGCGGCCGCGCGTGCCATCCGCGCTCTGCCGGATGCCGAAAAGGCGGGTCTGCCCATTGTCGCCATGACGGCGAACGCCTTTGACGAGGACAGGCAGAACGCAGAGAAGGCAGGCATGAACGGCCATCTTTCCAAGCCGTTCGATATGCAGCAGCTGCTCGCGATGCTCCGGGAGAAGCTGTCACCGTAACGCTTTCATTTTCATCGCGTTATTCGATAATGAAGCCGCCGGATCAGACTGAATAGGAAACGCAGGAAGCGTCCGTTAGGGATGCCTTCCTGCGTTTTTCTTTGCACATCGCCGGTACGGCGGATTTTTTTACCTTTTTTGTCCATAAAAGGTTTACATTGCTTATCGATTGGCTTATGATAAAATCTGACAAAGGAGGTGGGCCTGTGCACGGAGTACGTCAATGGTGGGTGCGTCTGTCCATTGTGAACAAGGCGATCGTGCTGAGCTGCGCATTCGTCATTCCCATTCTGCTGGTGGTGGGACTGTTAATGAACGATTTTTACGATTACCGCGAGAAAAGCAATGATATCCTGTCCGAATATGCACGCTGCACGGACTACATGAACGCCATGGAGCAGGAAAATGCGCTTCTGAGCGAGCTGACGCTTGCGGCGCCCGGGTCCGATACGATCGACAAATATGCGGACGCCGTGCAGGACACCGCCTGTGCGTGGGAGCGGCTGCGTAGCGCAGAGACCGACGGCAACACGCAGAGCGAGGTGCTCAAGCAGGTCATCGACCGCACGATGAAAAGCTATCGAGTCCGTCAGGAGACGTTCATCGCGCAGCTGCATGGCGGCACATTTGACGCGGTGAACTACGAAGCTCTGCGCACACAGGGCAGCTATCTGACGCAATACACCGACCAGCTGACGGCGGCCTTTCTGATGGAGGGACGCGAGGGTTATCTGGTCCTCGGTCAGCGGGGTACCGCGCAGAACATGGTATTTACCATCGTAGCCGCGATCGGCAGCGTGCTGTTTGCAGGCGCGATGCTGTACTACGCACGCAGCCTGCTGCTGCCGGTGCAGCAGATGAGCCGCGGTGCGCGCCGCGTCGCGGATGGCGAATACGACATTGAGGACTTCAACTTTGCACGCTCGGACGAGATCGGTATGCTCGCTGACTCGTTTAACCACCTCAAGCACCAGATCGCGCGGACGATCCACGCACTGGAAAGCGAAGCACAGCTGGAAAAATCCCTGCGTCAGCAGGAGAGCGAGGCAGCACGTCTGCGGCAGCTGATCGAGCAGAGCCGCTTTGCACAGCTGCAGAGCCAGATCAACCCGCATTTTCTGTTCAACACGCTGCAGAGCGTGGCCAACATGGCCGGAATCGAGCAGGCGACCGTCACCGGCGACATGGTGGTGCGGCTGGCGAACTTCTTCCGCTACACGCTTGACCATGATGACAGCGTGGTAACACTCGACCGCGAGCTTGCGCTGCTGCGCGACTATATTTCACTGCAGGAGCTGCGGTTCGGTGAACGCATTTCGTTCGAGATGGACTGCGACAGCCGCTGTGCGGCCTGTGAACTGCCGAAATTCACACTGCAGCCAATCGTGGAAAACTCTATCGTACACGGTATGCGCAGCCGCAGTGCGGGCGGCCGCATCCGCATTGTGACGCAGCTTGCACCGGAAGGCTGCCGCATCCAGATTACGGACAACGGCGGCGGCTTCTCGCGCAGCAAAATGAAACAGAACACCGCCGAGGGACATCGTTCCATCGGCCTGCAGAATATCGCGGGACGCATTGCGCTGTCCGGCGGCAGCTTCCGCATTGTCAGCTGTCCCGGATTGGGCACGACAGCCCGCATCATACTGCGCATGAAAGGGGAAGAGCATATATGTTAAAGGTACTGATCGCGGAGGACGAACCGTTGAGCCTGCAGAATCTGAGCGGACAGATGCGCGATTTGCTTGGCGCGGATGCCCTCATCGAGGGAGTTGCGAACGGACGGGAGGCGGTTGAACGCGCCCGTCAAATTCAGCCGCAGCTGGTGCTGATGGATATTGAAATGCCGGTGATGAACGGCCTTGATGCGGCAGCCATCATTCACAAAGCCATGCCGGAAACGCACATCGTGTTCCTGACTGCCTTCGACCGCTTCGACTACGCCGTAGGCGCCATGCGGGCCGGCGGAACGGATTATCTGGTCAAGCCGTTCGACAGTGCCCAGATTACCGCCTGCCTGCGCAAGCTGAATCTGCTGCCGGAAAGCCGTCCGGCGGTATGCGGGGACAAGCCGGGAAATGCGTTCTGCACCCAGTTTTCCGTGTGGCTGGAGCATCATTACATGCAGGATGTGTCGCTCGATCAGGCGGCAGAGGCGATGGGCATGAGTGCGTTCTACTTCTCACGCTTTTTTCGCACCTCATACAACCAGACCTTCCTTGAATACCTGACCGCTTACCGTATCGACCGTGCGGTTGAGCTGCTGCAGCAGACCGACATTCCGGTACGGGAAATTGCCGTCCGGGTCGGCTACACGGATGCAAACTACTTCACGAAGGTGTTCAAGCGGCATTTGGGCGTAACGCCTACCGAGTACCGCAATCATAACGCAAACTGAACGAGCTGCGCAGCAGGATTTACGGAATCCAAACGAAAATTTATTATTCCTGCCAAAGTGTTTATGCAAATGTCATAAAAAAGAATGTGAAGATTTTCAGTGCGCTGTGATTTTACCTGTCTACCGCAAGTATTTACGATGTTGCCGGAACTTGTCACCCTATATAATAGGAGATGGAAAGATGAATAAACGCTTTCGGTGTGTGATCGTCGGATGGCTGCTGCTCATGCTCTGTGCATGTACCGGCGGCACGGACGAGCCGCATATCCGCTATTACCGCCTTGCCGGCGGACAGAGCGAAAACTACCTCGCCAATCAGGCGTGTCAGCGCTTCTGTGATCAGGTGCGCAGGGAAACGGACGGCGCGATACAAATTCTGCCGAGTTTTGATAACGAGCTTGGCACCGATGCATCCGCACTTGAGCAGTGCGTGTACGGCGGCATTGATTTTGTACGCACGCCAATCTCGTCTGCCGCGGCGTATGCACCGCAGCTCGCGGCGCTGCAGCTGCCGTACGAGTACACCTCGGACAAGCACCTGTTCCGGGTGCTGGACGGCGCAGTCGGTCAGCAGGTGATGGCCTCGCTCGAGGACAAGGGCCTTACCGGTTTAAGCTATTTTTATGCCGGTTACCGGTGCTTTTTCACGACCGGAAAGGCGATCACCTCACTCGATGACATGAAGGACCTGCGGCTCGGCACCGAGGATTCCTCGCAGATGAAGCAGGTCATTCCGATGTGGGGCGCCGAGGCGGTGACGCTGCCGCCGGATGAAATCGCGCTCGCGCTCCGCACCGACCGGATTGACGGCGCCGAGAGCACGCTGCCTACCTATGTGGACAGCGGCTACTATCAGCTTGCACCGTACTGGACGTACGACCGACATTCCTACAACGCGGATGTGCTGGTCGCGTCCTCGGAAACGTGGGAAACGTTCTCCCAGGAGGAGCAGACCATCATTGAGCGGTGCGCCGCCGAGGCGGCTTCGTGGCAGCGCGACCACTGGCAGAGTGCCGAGGTTCGAGCAATGCTGCATGCATCCCGCAGCGGCTGCTACATGGCGCTGCTCGATGAGGAGCAGGCCGATAAGTTCCGTGCAGCGGTGCAGCCGATTTACGAACACCTTTCCGATGAGCAGAAGGAGGTCGTGCAGGCCGTACAGGCACTGGCCGACAGCGATTAGCGAGAATCCCCTCCTTGTGCACGAGCAGTTTGTTCGCAAACGCCCGCAAAACGGCGTTTTCGATAGAGGAAAACGAACAAGGAGGCTAAAAAGATGAAAATCAAAAGATTGATGGCAGGTCTGCTTTGCGGTGCAGTCGGTGCGGCAACCCTTGGTTTGTCCGGCTGCGGCAATGCCGCGGACAGCGGCATGATGGATGCGGCAAACGCCAATGCAGTTGCAGGCGGCAGCAGTGATCTGCCGGTCATCACCTGGAAGATGGGTTCCACCTGGGGTGACGGCAACATTCACTTCACCTGTGACGAGCGCTTCTCCGAGCTGGTCAGCCAGCTGACCGACGGACGCTTCACCATCACCAACTATCCGGAAGGCTCGCTGTGTGCGGCAAATCAGCTGTTTGATTATGTCCAGAACGGCACCATCCAGTGCGGCGGTGACTGGGGCGGCTACTGGAGCGGCAAAGATACCGCTTTTGAGCTGCTCTCTACCACGATGGATAACTTCACCGGCATGGACTACTACATCTGGATCACCCAGGGCGGCGGTCTGCAGTGCTATCAGGATATGTACGGCAAGTACAACATGACGTATTTCCCGATTATGATCAACCACGCAGAGTCCGGTATCCGTTCGACCAAGCCGATCACTTCTATCAAGGACATGCAGAGCATGAAGATCCGCCTCGGCGGCGTTATGGCCGGCCGTGCAGCGGAAAAGCTCGGCATCAACATCACCACCGTTGCGGCAAGCGAGCTTTATGAGTCCCTGCAGCGCGGCGTTATCGACGGCGGCGAGTTCTCTACGCCGTGCTCGGATGATTCGCTGAAATTGCAGGAGGTTGCCAAGTACTGGTGCTCGCCTGCATGGTATCAGTCCGGCGGCGTCAACGGCGTTATGATCAACAAGGATGCATGGAATCAGCTCCCCGAGGAGTACCAGAACGCCATCCAGATGGCGGCTGAGATCTGCACCTCCGAGCAGCTGTCCCGCTACCTGTGGATGGATTTCGATTCCACCAAGAAGATGCTCGAGGAGGACGGCTGCGTCGTCACCAAGATGAACCAGGACGACTGGAATACCATCCGTGAGACCTGCCGTCAGGTTTACGAAGAAGAAGCTGCGAAGAATGAAAACTTCAACATGGTATACAGCTCTATGCAGGATTACCGTGAACACGCCGATACCTACCGTGCAATGCTCGGTGACTACGGCTGGGGCTTCAACTACGATGAATCCGAAAAGTGACCGACAGAGTGTTCCGTGCTCTCTTTTGAGAGCACGGAGCCTCAGAAGATGAGGTGTAATATATGAAAGTGATCAAACGCATCTGCGATGTGATCGACCTCGTCAATGACTGGATCGGCAGGATTGCTTCCTTCGCCGTTCTTGGCATTCTCGCGGTCATTGTTACCGAAGTCGTGCTGCGCCGTTTGTTCCACAGTCCGCAGATCTGGACGATGGACGTCATCTGCATGACCTTCGGCTGCTACATTATCATGGTCTGCGCCTACGGCTTCCAGAAGAAGGCCTTTGTTGCGGTTGATGTGCTGTATGCACGGCTTAAACCGCTTGCGCAGAACATTCTGCACCTGATTACCTATCTGGTGTTCTTTGTTCCGTTCGTATTCGTGCTCGTGCCCGAGAGCTTCGGATTTTTCCTTCGCTCGTATACCACGGGTGAGCGCGGCTACTCGGTATGGGCGCCGCCGGCATGGCCGGTCAAGCTGGCACTGTTCGTCGGCATGACGCTGCTCGCACTGCAGGGCATTTCCGAGATGCTCAAGTGCGTGCGCGGCATCGGTGAAGCCGTTTCCGGCACGGATGATACGAAGGGAGGCGACGCTGCATGATGGAAATGCTGACCAATCTTGTCACGCAGTCCGGCGTGGGCGCAACACAGCTCAGCGCGATCCTGCTTGGCGTATTGTTCCTTACTATGATCATCGGTCTTGCGACCGGTCAGGAGCTTGCGTTCGTCCTCGGCGGCGCCGGTGTTATTATCGGCTATCTCGCCTGGGGCGGTCCGGGCATCACCATCGCCATGACCAAGGTGTACGACCAGATGCAAAGCTATTCCATGGTCGCCATCCCGATGTTCGTGCTGATGGCAAACTTTTTGACACATTCCAAGGTCGCGGATGGGTTGTTCCTCTCTATCCGCTACCTGCTTGGTCCTCTGAAGGGCGGTCTCGGTCTGGCAGTGATCGTGGTTTCCACTGTGTTCGCTGCCACGACCGGTATCGTCGGCGCATCCGTTGTTACCATGGGCATGCTGTCCGTACCGGTGCTGCTGAAGTGCGGCTATAAGCCGTCTCTCGCGTGCGGCATGGTGTGTGCGGGCGGTTCGCTCGGTATCCTGATTCCGCCGTCCATCATGCTGGTTTCGATGGGCTCCTATGCGAATGTATCGGTCGGCAAGATCTTCTTCGCCGCCATCGTTCCGGGTCTTGTTCTGTCGCTGTTCTACATGATCTATGTGTTCGTCATCTGCCATATCCACCCGGATTACGGTCCGGCGATGACCACCGAAGAGCTGGCTGCCATGCCGCTGGGTGAGCGCATTATCGGTTCGCTCGTCAACCTGATCCCGCCGCTCATCCTGATCGTCGGCGTGCTCGGTTCTATCTTTACCGGCTGGGCAACCCCGACCGAGGCAGCAGGCGTAGGCGCACTGTTCTCGCTCATCCTCGCCATCTTCTACAAGCAGTTCAGCTGGAAGATGCTGTACGATTCGCTGATCGACACCGCAAAGACATCTGCGATGGTATTCATCATCCTGTTCGGCGCGTCTGCCTTCACCGGCATCTTCATGTCGCTCGACGGCGACCAGCTGATTGCAACCTGGATTTCGAGCGTTGGCATCGGCAAGTGGGGCGCGTTCGCAATCATGATGGCGATCGTATTCTTTATGGGCATGTTCCTCGACTGGCTGGGCATCGTTATGATCGTATTCCCGATCTTCCTGCCGATTATGGATATGTTCGGCTTTGACCGTCTGTGGATCGTCGCAGTTACGGCTGTTATGCTGCAGACCTGCTTCATGACGCCGCCGTTCGGCTTCGCACTGTTCTACATCAAGGGCATTGTGCCGCCGTCGGTCAAAATACAGGAAATCTACCGCGGCGTTATCCCGTTCATCCTGATTATCATCGCAGTGGTAATTCTGGTAACGGTATTCCCGCAGGTTGTATATTTCCTCCCGAATCTGGTAGCATCTTAATCTTTCTCCTGAGCCTTCCGGCAGCCACCTGTGCCGGAAGGCTCATTTGCAGTAAGGAATAGCAGGCTTTGGGCAAAAAATGCCTATGGACTGTGCAGGATATGGTGTTATACTGGATAAGTACGCAAAACGTACCATTTGTTACCTGTGTTATTTCGCAGTTCGATGCGGTTCCCTCTCACCGTGAAAAGGGACATGTGTAGATGCGTTTGAACTGTGGAATAAATCTCTGTCTGCCGGATTGTTGGAGTATTTGCCGGCGGCAGCCCCCTCCGGGCTCTCTGATCTGTTGGAAATCAGAGAGCACTTGCTTATTCTTGCGTGGAAAAATTCCGCAAATCGCTTGACTTATCGAAAAATTTCGGGTATAAGATTATATTGAACAGACAAAAATTCGATGATATACTACTATATAATGTATGCCTGTTTAAAGCCTGAACGGTACGTTCAGGCTTTCAGCGTATCATCGTTAAAGGAGGGGATTCATCGTGCAGACGCAGATTTTTATGGTGCATAAGCGGCATCTGGGACTGCGGGCGCCGACGGTGCTTGCCGTCGGCTTTGCGCTGACGATTCTGGTGGGTGCGCTGGTGCTGATGCTGCCGGTTTCGGCGGCAGACGGACAGATAACGCCGTTTCTCGACGCGCTGTTTACAGCAGCCTCGGCGAGCTGTGTTACCGGACTCGTCACGGTCAGCACGGCAGTGCACTGGTCGGTATTCGGCAAGTGCGTCATCCTGCTGCTGATTCAGATCGGCGGACTCGGCTTTATGTCCGTCGCGGCTATTGCGTCGTTTGTCCTGCGGCGAACGATCACGCTGCACGAGCGCATGGTGATGAGCGCGGGGCTTAATCTGTCGGACGGCGGCGGCATTGTCCGTCTGACACGGCGCGTGCTGTTCGGCACGTTCATCATCGAAGGGACGGGAGCGGTTCTGCTGTCCTGCCGGTTCGTGCCGCATTACGGTTTCCCGAAGGGAATCACAATGGGCGTGTTCCACGCGGTTTCGGCATTCTGCAACGCAGGCTTTGACCTGATGGGCACACCGGACGATCCGTTTCAGTCGCTCATCGGCTGGGCGGAGGATCCGCTCGTGAACATTACGGTGATGGCGCTCATCGTGCTCGGCGGTCTCGGCTTTTTCGTGTGGAGCGACGTGTGGGACAAGCACAGTTTCCGCCGCCTGCGCCTGCACACGAAAATCGTGCTGACGGCTACGGCAGGACTGCTGCTGTTCGGCTTCGGCTGGACGCTGCTGTTCGAGTGGAGCAATCCGGCAACGCTCGGTGCGTTCGATACCCCGCACAAGCTGCTTGCGGCGGCGTTTGAGTCCGTGACCCTGCGCACAGCAGGCTTCAACACCATCGATCTCGGCGCGCTTACCGGCCCGAGTCAGGCGGTGTCGTGCCTGCTCATGTTCATCGGCGGATCGCCCGGCTCAACAGCAGGCGGCATCAAGACCGTGACGGCGGCCGTGCTCGTGCTCACGGCCATCAGCGCCTTCTGCGGGCGCACAACGGTTTCGGCGTTCGGCCGGACGATTGCGCCGCGCAGCATCATGAACGCCGTAACTCTGCTCATGGCAGGCGGCGTGCTCTGTCTGGTCGGCGCCTGTGCGATCGCCGGAATCGAGGACGCACCGTTTCACCAGTGCCTGTTTGAAGCGGTCTCCGCGTTCGGCACGGTCGGTGTGAGCATGGGTCTGACACCGACGTTGGCGGCGGCTTCGCGCGTCATTCTGATCGTGATGATGTATATGGGCCGTGTCGGTGTGCTGACGCTCGGCGTTGCCGTTTTCATGCGCCGCAGAGAGCCGCCAAGGCTCAAATACCCGGACGCAGATGTGTTTATTGGTTGAGGCAGCATTCCGCAATTATATTTTCGGCATTTTGCGTGATGATGCCTTTATGGTGAAGTAGATTAAGCAGTTATCCAAAGGAGAGACAGATATGAAATCCTTTCTGGTGATCGGCATGGGCCGATTCGGTACCGCCGTTGCGCAGGAGCTGACCGAGCTTGGTCAGGAGGTTCTTGCCATCGACGAGAACGTCGAGAGCGTGCAGCGCATCGCGGATGATGTGACGCAGGTCATGCAGGGCGACGCGCAGGACGAAGCCGTGCTGGGGGCCGTCGGCGTGCGCAACTTCGACTGCTGTATCGTTGCGGTAGGTACGGATATGGAGGCGAGCATCCTCATCACAGTCATGCTCAAGGATCTGGGCGCGCAATACATCATTGCCAAAGCGAGAAGCACTGTGCATGCCAAGGTGCTCGAGCGCGTCGGTGCGGACCGTGTTGTCCTGCCGGAGAGCGAAATGGGCTGCAAGCTGGCGCAGCGCCTGGCACATACCAACGTGGTGGATTTTATCGGCGTGTCGGACGAATACAGCATTCTGGAGATACACGCGCCGAAAAGCTGGGTCGGCAGATCGCTGGTGCAGCTTGACGTGCGGCAGAAGCATAAAGTGAATGTGCTCGCCGTCCGTCATGGTGAACAGGGTGCACTGGATGCAAGTCCTAAGCCGGATAGAGCCATCGAGGCGGATGATCTTCTGTTTATCATGGGCGAAAATAAATTTGTGAGCAGGGTGGTGGAACTGGATTGATTGAGATACAAAGCCGTCAGAATGCCGCGCTCAAGCACCTTGCGCGGCTGGGACGGGAACGAAAATACCGCCGGAGCACGGGGGAAATGCTGTGCGAGGGCGAAAAAATGCTGGGAGAAGCACTGCGTTCGGGCGCGAAGCTGAAAACCGTGCTTGTGAGAGACGGCTGGGACAGTCCGCTCGTCAAAGAGGCGGAAGAGCAGGGAGCTACCCTGTATTCTGCACCGGATGCGCTGTTCAAACTCGCCAGCGAGGTGGAAACACCGCAGAATGTCATCTTTTCCTGCGAGCAGCCGCAGTGGACGGCGGACGCGCTGGATGGAGCCGGGCAGGTGCTCCTGCTGGACGGCTTACAGGACCCGGGCAACCTTGGCACGATCTTACGCACCGCCGAAGCGTTCGCGCTCGGTGCCGTTGTGTTGTGCGAGGGCTGCGCCGATCCGTTTTCACCCAAGGTCGTGCGCTCGACGATGGGCGCGGTGTTCCGTCTGCCGTGCGTGACGCTCCCGCTTGCGGAGGCCGCCGAACGGCTGCACCGGAACGGTCTGCCGCTGTACGCCACCGCGCTGCATGAGGACAGCGTGCCGCTTTCCTCGGTTTCGCTTTCCAAAGCCGCCGTTATCATCGGCAGTGAGGGAAAGGGCGTGACCGAGCAGGCGCTCCGTCTGTCCGATAAGCGCGTGATCATTCCTATGAAGGGCCGTGCCGAATCGCTCAATGCGGGCGTTGCCGCGGCCATCGTGATCTACGAAATGACAAAATGAGGAGGCGGGCACTATGCCGTCAAGACTCAGCTATGTTTGGCTTTCGCTCAAGCGCGGACTCGGCTCGCGTACAGCCGCCGAGGTACTCGATGCCTTCGGCTCTCCGGAGGCGGTGTTCGCTGCCGACCGGCAGGCACTGACAGCTGCGCCGTGTGAGCTGCGCAAGACCCATGTCGATCTGCTGTGCGACAAGGATACGTCCGAAGCCGAGCAGGTCATCCGGTCCTGCACGGAAAAGAATATCCAGATCATTACCATTGGCGACAGCGCTTATCCGGACCGCCTGCGGGCGATCCCAGATCCGCCGACCGTGCTGTATGTGCGCGGACGTTGGCCGGATTTCGACAGCGTTCCCGCCGTAGCCGTTGTCGGCACGCGCAAGGCGACGCCATATGGCCTGAAAGTCGCCGATCAGATCGGCACAACGCTTGCCCGGACGGGCATGATAACCGTCAGCGGCATGGCGCTCGGCAATGACGGCGCGGCACACCGCGGTGCACTGAAGGCAGGCGGTCTGACCGTCGCCGTGCTGGCGGGCGGACCCGATGTGTGTTATCCGCCGCAGCACCGCAGCCTGATGGGCGATATCCTGCTCATGGGGGCTATCATCAGCGAATATCCGCCCGGCACCGAGCCGCACGGACGCAATTACCATCAGCGCAACCGCATCATCAGCGGTCTGTCGGTCGCGTCCGTCATCGTGGAGGCGAGCGACTGGCGTTCGGGTGCGCTCATTACCGCGCGTCACGCGCTCGATCAGGGACGCGATGTGTACGCCGTGCCCGGTCCGATCGACGCGCCGCAGTCGCAGTCGTGCAATGAGCTGATCGAGAAAGGCGAAGCCGCGCTGCTCAGCAGCCCGGTGACGCTCGTGCGCGCCTACGGCGGCATGATGCCCGAACAGGCGGTACAGCAGGCGTTCCGGCGCCAGACCGGCGAGTATCCGGAACCGGCGGCACGGAGCGCGTGGGAGGACATTCGCAGGCGCGAGCAGCAGGCCGAACAGCGCCGCGCTGCTGCGGCAGAAAAGGCGAAAGTCGAACACAGACAGCCGTCCGCGGCCGCAAAACCGCTGCCGAACGGCTTAAATGAGGATGAAAAGACCATCGTTACGCTTGTGCGGGACGGTGTGAGCACGCCCGAGGAGTTGATCGACCGCTGCGGTCTGGCAGCACCGCGGGTGATGAGCCTTGTCACTATGCTGGAAATGGATGGGATTCTGCGCCGCGAAAAGGGCAGACTCATCCTCGGCACCTGGTGATAAACAGGAGAGAGAAGAAAAGAAATACACGCATTCCGCACCGTAGGGTGCGCATTCAATAGAATTTCCGCAGGAAATTCATAAAAAGGGGGAGCATGGTCCAGACCACCTTCTCTTGCCGCTACGCGGCAATTCACCTTGTGTATCACCCTTTTTATACAAGTGCGGAGAGAAGTTTCGACGAAGGAGGAACTTTTCTCCGCATGGGATGTATCCGAACCCGCGGTTCGGTACATCCTCTCGTACGCAAGCGTGGTTGCGTACGAAGCCATTTCTGGAGGTTTTTATGTCTAAGTTAGTCATCGTGGAGTCACCGGCCAAGGCAAAGACGATCGGAAAATATCTCGGTTCGGACTATGTCGTCAAGGCTTCGATGGGACATCTGCGCGATCTGCCGAAAAAGAAAATGAGCATCGATATCGAGCACGATTTCCAGCCGGAATATGTGCCGATCGAGGGTAAAGATAAAATCATCAAGGAAATCCGCAGCGAAATCCGCAAGAGCGATTTCGTCTATCTCGCAACTGACCCTGACCGCGAGGGAGAGGCGATTTCGTGGCACATCAAGGAGCTGTTCAAGCTCAAAGACAAAAATTCCCGCCGCGTGACCTTTAACGAGATCACCAAGCAGGCGGTCCGTTCGGGCATCGAGAACCCGCGCGATATTGATATCGATCTGGTAAATGCACAGCAGGCACGCCGCATTCTCGACCGAATCGTTGGCTATCAGCTGTCGCCGTTCCTGTGGCGCAAGGTCAAGCGCGGTCTGTCCGCAGGCCGTGTGCAGAGCGTTGCAACCCGTCTGGTCGTGGATCGTGAGAACGAAATCCGCGCATTCGTGCCGGAGGAATACTGGTCGATCGAGGCTCTGCTGCAGACCGCGGACGGCGGTCAGTTCACCGCGCGCTACTACGGCGATGCGAACGGCAAGGCCGAGCTGAAAAACGAAGAGCAGGCGATGCATGTTGTCAACGCTGTTACCGGCAAGCCGTTCACCGTCGGCAATATCAAGCGCGGCAAGAAAAAGCGTACCGCCGCACCTCCGTTCATCACCTCGACGCTGCAGCAGGAAGCCAGCCGCAAGCTGAATATGACACCGCGCCGCACGATGAGCATCGCACAGGAGCTGTACGAAGGTATTGAACTCGGTGAATACGGTCTGACCGGTCTTATCACCTACATGCGTACCGACTCGCTCCGCCTGGCGGATGAGGCCACCGCTGCCGCTGCCGGATTCATTCGCGGCCGCTACGGCGAGGAATATTATCCGGGCAAGCCGCGTGTGTTCAAGACCAAGGGCAACGCGCAGGACGCGCACGAAGCGATTCGTCCGTCCAACGTGCAGCTGCTGCCCGAGGAAATCCGCAAGTACCTGACGCCCGATCAGTTCAAGCTGTACCGCTTGATCTGGTCGCGCTTTGTGGCCTGCCAGATGGCAGACGCCATTCTCGATACGGTTTCTGCCGACATTGTCTGCGAGGGTCAGGTGTTCCGTGCATCCGGTCATACGGTCGCATTCCCGGGCTTTACTGCGGTTTACGAGGAGGGCACGGACGACGAGAAAAAGCAGGATTCCGCAGGAAAGCCGCTGCCGCGCTTCGATCAGGGCGACAAGCTGACCGCCGAGAAGATCGAGCCGTCCCAGCACTTTACGCAGCCGCCGGCTCGCTACACCGAGGCATCGCTCATCCGCGCGATGGAGGAACGCGGCATCGGCCGTCCGTCCACCTACGCGCCGACGATTTCCACCATCATTGACCGCGATTACGTCACCAAGGAGAACAAGGCGCTCCGTCCGACACCGCTCGGCGAAGGCGTTACCGGCCTGCTGGTTGACGAGTTCAAGTCGGTTGCCGATTACGAGTTCACCGCCAACATGGAGCACGAGCTGGACGAGGTCGAAGCGGGCAAGCTGAACTATATCCAGCTGCTGCACAACTTCTATGACGGCTTTGAAGCCGCGCTCAAGCAGGCGGAGATCGACCTCGAGGGCAAGCGCATCAAGATTCAGGACGAGGTGACTGACGTTATCTGCGAGAAATGCGGACGCAACATGGTCATCAAGTCCGGCCGGTTCGGCAAGTTCCTTGCGTGCCCCGGTTTCCCGGAGTGCACCAACACCAAGCCCATCACCGAGGACACCGGCGCTGCGTGCCCGGTCTGCGGTGCAAAGGTCGTCAAGAAAAAGTCCGCACGCGGCTATGTGTACTACTCGTGCGACACCTATCCGACCTGCCAGTTTATGACGTGGGACAAGCCGCTCAAGACCAAGTGCCCGAACTGCGATTCCTCGCTGTTCCGCCACACCGACCGCGATTCCAAGGAGGTCACGGACGTTTGTCTGCGTGAGGGCTGCGGCTACAAGGAGCTGGTCAAGGAGGGTCTGTCGCCTGAGGAGACCGAAAAGCGCCGCAAGATGCGCGAAGCGCGTGCCGCCAAGGCTGCGGAACGTGCTGCCGCAAAGGAAGCCGCCGAGAAGAACGGCGAGACCGAGGAAAAGGTCAAGAAGGTAACGAAAAAGGCGGCTGTCAAGAAATCCACCGCGAAGAAAACCCTGCCGTGGATGACCAAGACCACCAATAAATTCAAAAAGCTGAAGGACGAGGCTGTACAGGAGCTGACTGCCAAGCAGCAGGAGCAGTACGCCAAGGCTCTGGCAAAGTATGAAGCAGAAAAGGCGGCTGAGAAGGCGAAAAAAGCCGCTGAGAAGAAAGCAGCAGCGAAAAAGCCTGCCGCAAAGAAAAAGACCACGGCAAAGGAGAGCGCCGAATGAGTGAAATGGTAACAGTAGTCGGCGCAGGACTGGCCGGTTGTGAGGCTGCATGGCAGCTGGCACAGCGCGGCATCTCCGTGCGCCTGTGTGAGATGAAACCGGTGCAGCATACGCCTGCACACCACTCGGACGATTTCGCTGAGCTGGTGTGCTCCAACTCGCTGCGCTCGGATGAGCTGGCGAACGCCGCCGGTCTGCTGAAGGAGGAGCTGCGCCGTCTGGACAGCCTTATCCTCTCCTGTGCGGATGCGCACCGCGTAGAGGCGGGCGGCGCACTGGCGGTTGACCGCGAGGCCTTCGCGGCAGCCGTCACCGAGAAGATCAAGAACCACCCGAATATCGAGGTGGTCTACGGTGAGGTAACGGAGATTCCGGAGGGCAGAGTCGTAATCGCCTCAGGTCCGCTGACGTCGGATACGCTGTTTGACGCCATCCACGCCAAGGTCGGCGGTGATTTCCTGCACTTTTACGATGCCGCCGCGCCGATCGTCACGGCTGAGAGCATCGACATGGATTCCGCATACGAGGCTTCCCGCTACGGCAAGGGCACGGCGGATTACATCAACTGCCCGTTCTCCCGCGAGGAGTACGAGGCATTCTGGAATGCGCTGACCACCGCCGAGGAAGCACCGGTGCACGGCTTCGAGGACTCCAAGGTGTTCGAGGGCTGCATGCCCATCGAGGTCAACGCGCGCCGCGGCTTTGATACACTGCGTTTCGGCATTTTGAAGCCCATCGGCCTGCCGGACCCGAAAACCGGCAAGGATCCGTATGCAGTCCTGCAGCTGCGCCGCGACAACGCAAACGGCACGCTGTACAATCTGGTCGGCTGCCAGACCCACCTGAAGTTCGGTGAGCAGAAGCGCGTGTTCTCCATGATTCCGGCGCTTCGTAACGCTGAGTTCGTGCGCTATGGTGTCATGCACCGCAACACATTCCTGGATTCTCCGCGCCTGCTGGATGCAACTTACGCGCTCAAAGCCGACCCGCGCATCCGCTTTTCGGGCCAGATGACCGGCGTAGAAGGCTATGTGGAGTCCACCGCCTCCGGCTGGGTGGCAGGCGTGGCAACCGCGATGGATGTGCTCGGCAAACCGATGCCGACACTCGACCGTCTGACCGCCACCGGTGCACTGGCGACCTATATTTCCGACCACACGGTTGCGAAATTCCAGCCGATGAACGTAAACTTCGGCATTATCGAGCCGCTCGGCTATAAAATCAAAGGCAAGCGGGAGAAGAATACCAAAATCTCCGAGCGGGCGCTCGAGCAGATCGAAAAACTGAAGGGAGAGCTTTAATATGAGGATCATCGTTGATGCGATGGGCGGCGATAACGCGCCCGAATCCGCTGTATGGGGCGGTGCGCTGGCTGCGAAGGAATACGGCGAGGAAGTGCTGCTGGTCGGCAAGCCGGAGGTCGTAGCGAATGTCCTCAAGGAGAAGGGACTTTCCGATGTCAAGGGCATTACCATCATGCCCGCAAACGATCTGGTCGATATGCATGACGATCCCGCAACGGTACTCCGCCGCAAGCCGGATTCGTCCATGGCGGTAGCGTTCAAGCTGCTCAAGGCCGGCGAGGGCGATGCGCTCGTTTCCGCGGGCAACACCGGCGCACTGCTCACCGGCGCGACGCTGTACGGCGGCCGCATCAAGGGCATCCGACGCGGTGCGCTGGCACCGGTTATGCCGTGCGCGAACGGTCAGGTTATGCTGTGCGATGCGGGTGCAAACACCGAATGCACCGCCGAAATGCTGCTGCAGTTTGCGTTCCTCGCTTCGCTGTACGCGGAGAGGATCAACGGCGTCGTCAAGCCGCGTGTCGGTCTTGTCAACAACGGCACGGAGGATACCAAGGGCGATCCGCTCCGCAAGGAGGCTTACGCGCTGCTGAAAAAGGCGGGCGACGAGGGCCGTCTGAATTTTGTCGGCAATGTAGAGGGCAGCATGGTTCCGCTCGGCGCGTGCGACGTTGCGGTGTGCGACGGCTTTACCGGCAATGTGCAGCTTAAGACCATTGAGGGTGTAGCCAAGTTCATGTCGAAGGAGATCAAGGGCGTGTTTATGGCGTCTGTTGGCACCAAGCTCGGCTATCTGCTGTGCAAAAAAGGCATGGACGACTTCCGCGAGGTGTTCAATCAGGACAAGATTGGCGGCGCGCCGTTCCTCGGCATCGCAAAGCCGGTCATCAAGGCGCACGGCTCGTCCAACGAAATCGCGGTGATGAACGCTGTCCGTCAGGCGATTGCGTACACCAAATCCGGCATGATCGATGCGGTAAAGGAAAACATTCAGTACATGACGGTTTCCGAGTGATCCACAGGAAGAAGGAACAAAAATGCTGAAAATTGACTATAAATTCAAGGATGAAAGCCTGCTCCGGTTGGCGATGACGCATTCGTCCTACGCGAATGAGCATCATGGCACGCACCTGCAGTGCAACGAACGTCTGGAGTTTCTGGGCGATTCGGTGCTGGGCTTTGTCACGGCGGGCTATCTGTTCACGCACTATCCCGACCTGCCCGAGGGCGACCTGACCAAGCTGCGCGCGGCAGTTGTCTGCGAGGGTGCACTGGACGAGATCGCGCACGAGATCGGTATCCCGGAAGCCATCCGTCTGGGGCACGGCGAGGAGATGGGCGGCGGACGCAAGCGTGCGTCCATTCTCGCTGACGCAACAGAGGCTCTGCTCGGCGCTATCTTTATGGACGGCGGCATCGAGCCTGCCCGTGCGTTCGTGCTGCGGTTTATCCCGCATAAGGTCGAGGTTGCGCTGGCAGGCGGCGCGTTCAAGGACTACAAGACCATGCTGCAGGAGATCGTACAGAAGAACAAGCAGGAGACGCTGGAATACCGTCTGGCAGGGCAGTCCGGCCCGGACCACGACAAGCGGTTCACTATGGAGCTGCTGCTCAACTCCAATGTGTTCGCGCAGGGCATCGGCAAGAGCAAAAAGGAAGCCGAGCAGATGGCGGCGAAGAAGGCCTTGGAAAATATGGGATGCTGACGCTTATCGTCAAACCGCAATAGAGATAAACGGCAAAGAGGTCGAGAAATCGACCTCTTTTGAGGCTGTCGAAAAACTAACGTTTTCCGAGCAGCCTCTCGATCGAAACCACGCTTTCGATCGAATTTCGAAGAAAAATCGCGCCTTGCAGGCACATTTTTTCTTCCCTTGTATAAATTCCGAGATACATGCTCTCGGAATTTATGAATTTGCTCCGCAAATTCTATTTTATGCGTGCTGCCGCACGAAGCAAAAGAGTCGAAATGCAGCTTTTTCGACAGACTGCAAAGAGGTCGAGAAATCGACCTCTTTTTTCTGCGTGACGCAGTTAGTCGTTGAAAAGATACTGCTGCAGTGGTAAAATAAAACTATCTATAATAAAGAGGTGGCATATGGTTCTCAAAAGCCTGATTTTACAGGGCTTCAAGTCGTTCCCGGATCGCACCGAGATCAAATTTCTCGGCGGTATTACGGCGATCGTCGGTCCGAACGGCTCGGGAAAATCGAATATTTCGGATGCCATCCGGTGGGTTCTGGGGGAGCAGTCCTCGCGGTCTCTGCGCGGCGCGAAGATGGAGGACGTGATCTTCGGCGGCACAGCCAAGCGCGGTCCGGTCGGCTTTGCCGAGGTTTCGCTCATTCTGGATAATTCGGCGCATGTGTTCCGCTCGGAATTTACCGAAATTATGGTCACGCGCCGGTACTACCGCTCGGGTGAGAGCGAGTATTTCCTCAACAAAAAGCACTGCCGCCTCAAGGATGTGCACGAGCTGTTTATGGATACCGGCCTGGGCCGCGACGGCTATTCCAGTATCGGACAGGGCCGCATTGACGAGATTCTGTCCTTCAAGAGCGAGGACCGGCGCGAAATCTTTGAGGAAGCCGCAGGCATCACCAAGTTCCGCTACCGTAAGGAGGAAGCCGAGCGCAGGCTGTCAGCCACCGAGGAAAATCTGGTGCGTATCCGCGACCTGTACGGCGAGCTGGAAAACCGGCTCGAGCCGCTCGAACAGCAGGCTGACAAGGCAAAAAGGTTTCTGCATCTGCGGGATGAGCTGCGCGTGCTTGAGGTCTCACTGTGGCTGCTGTCGCTTGAGCAGCTGAAGAATGACACTGCCAAGTTGAATAAAGACCAGACAACCTGCGAAAGGCAGCTTGCGGATGCAAAACAGCAGCAGGGAATGCTGTATGCGCAGTCCGAGCAGCTGACCGAGTCACTGCGCGAGATTGACAGGGAAACCGAACGTCTGCGGAATGAGCTGCGCGAAGCCGAGCAGTTTGCCGCCGAGCAGATCAGCCGTGAGGCGGTTATTCAGGCGAACATCCGCAACTGCGAGGAGAATATCGAGCGCACACGGCAGGAGAGCGCACACCGCGCCGAGCAGGTGCAGAGCATGGATGCGCAGCTTGCCGAACGGCGCGAGCGTATTTCTGCATGGAATGAGCAGGAGAAGGCACAGTCGGCTGAACTGGATGCACTCCGAAAACAGTCTGCCGGGCAGGAGCAGCAGCGCACACAGGCCGAGCAGGCACTTGGGCAGGCTGAGCAGGCGCAGCGCAAGCAGGAGCACACGCTGCACGCGCTCGAACTCGACCGAACAGCCGCTGAGAGCGGTCTGGCGGGCATGAACGACCGCAAAATGACACTGGATTCCGAAATCGCAGCAGCGGCACAGCAGCTGGATACCGAAAAGCAGGCACAGGACAAGCTCGAGCGGGAACTGACCGCGTGCGAGCAAACGCTTGCCGAAACGGCAAAGCAGGCGCAGACGGCCGCCGCTCAGGCGGAGACCTGCCGCCGAAAGGCCGAGCAGGCGCAGAACGACCTGCGAGCAGCGCAGTCCTCGCTGAGCGAAATGCAGAGCCGCGTAAAAATGCTGACCGACATGCAGCACGAGTACGAGGGCTTCTCTCGGTCGGTGAAAGCCGTCATGCGGCAGGCCGAAAAGGGTGCGATGAACGGCGTGCACGGCCCGGTTTCCGCGCTCATCACGACCGAAAAGCGGTTCGTGACGGCAATCGACACTGCACTCGGTGCGTCAGCGTCCTCCATCGTGGTGGACAGCACGAGCGTGGGCAAGCAGTGCATTTCGTACCTCAAGCGCACGGACGGCGGCCGCGCGACCTTCCTGCCGCTGGATACCATTCGGGCAAACAGCCTGCGGGAGACCGGCCTGGAACGGCAGAACGGCTGCTTCGGCACCGCGGATGCTCTCGTCAGATTTAATGAAAAATATAAGAATATTGTGTGCAATCTGCTGGCGCGCACGGTCATTTCGGAGAATATGGACACCGCGCTTGCGCTGGCAAAGGCGTACGGACACCGGTTTCGCATTGTCACCTTAGACGGACAAATCCTGCAGGCAGGCGGTGCCATGACAGGCGGCTCGGCCTCCCGCGGCACCGGCGCACTGGCGCGGGCGGAACGCCTGCACGCCGCCGAGGAGCGCGTGCGCGCACTCGAGCAGGAGCGCAAAACGCTGGCACAGACCGAGCAGGATGCAAGGCAGGAACTGGAATCGCTTGCCGGGCAGGCGCAGGCCATCGAAACCGACCGCCGCCGCGCGGAGCAGGAGAGAGCCGGACTTGCTGCTTCGGTAAAACAGCATAAATTCCTGTTGGAAAGCCTGCAGAAACGGTATGACAGCCTGATTTCTGAACAGACTAACTTCACAGCGACACAGCAGAAGTATGAACAGACACTTGCCGCCTGCACGGAGCGCCGGTCTGCCGCAGAGCAGGCGCTTGCAGCTGCCGAGCAGGTCTGCACCGAGCACCGTACGGCAGTGAACGCCGCCGCGGAACAGCTGGCGCAGACGGCTTCGCGCATCACAGCCGCGCAGACCGCGCTCGCGGAGACGCGCACGGCGCAGGACAGCGAAGCACGCGCACTCGCGGAACTTGAGCGGCTCAAGGCCGACCTCGACGCGGGCGTGTCCGGTGCGGAGCAGACGATTGCAGGCTTTGCGGCGGAAATCGCACGCCTGACCGACGAACTCACCCAAGTCCGCGCAGCCAAGCACGGACGCGACACAACCGCCCGGCTGCTCAGCGAACAGCTTGCGCGGCAGACCGGCAGGCGCGAACAGACCGAGGGCGAACGGGTCCGTCTGGAAAAGGCGGCACAGAGCCGCAACGAGGAAATCCTTGAACTCGAACGCGAGACCGCCCGACTGGAAAACCGCGCGGTCCAGCTGAAAACCGAGGAAACACAGATTCTGGATAAAATGTGGGAAAGCTATGAATTAACACCCACACCGGCGGCAGAGATCGCCAAACCGATTGAAAACCTCGGTGAAACGCGCGGCCGCGTGCAGGAGCTGCGCGTGAAAATGCGGGCGCTCGGCAACGTCAATCTGGATGCGGTGGACGAATTTCAGCGTGTGCAGGAGCGGCACAGCTTCCTGCGGGAGCAGAAGGATGACCTCGAGACCGCGCAGACCGATCTGCGCAAGGTCATCGACCAGCTGACCGTCAGCATGAAGGAGATTTTCGCGTCCGAGTTCGCCAAGCTGAATGTGTACTTCCGCGATACCTTCCGCGAGATTTTCGGCGGCGGACACGCCGAACTGCAGCTTGCCGATACCTCGGATATCCTGAACTGTGGTATCGACATCCGCGTGTCTCCACCGGGCAAGGCGGTTAAAACGATTACGCTGCTTTCGGGCGGTGAAAAGGCGTTTGTCGCCATTGCGCTGTACTTTGCGATCCTCAAGCTGCGGCCTACGCCGTTCTGCGTGCTCGATGAGATCGAAGCCGCGCTCGATGATGTAAACGTGCAGCGGTTTGCAAAATACATTCGCCGCCTGACAGATTCGACACAATTTATTGTAATTACCCACAGACGTGGTACAATGGAAGAAGCAGATATGCTCTACGGCGTGACCATGCAGGAGCAGGGCGTTTCCAAAATGCTGATGCTCAATCTGGCTGAGGCAGAAAAACGGCTCAAAAATACCATTAAGTAATGGAAAATTGAGAATGGAAAATGGAGAATTGCGTCAATGGATATGCGAAGCGAAAAATATCCGTACCGGCTGGATGTGGAAAGACGATTGCCGAACGGCTCTCTTACGACAGACGGCTATGCGGCACGGCATCCGGTCGAGTTTCGGCACTGGGGACACGCCCGCGGCTATATTCTCTGGGGGGAGCGGATTGACCGCACGGACTGGGAAAACTGGCGTATCAACTACTATGGGAAATAATGACTAAATACGGATTCCTGATTTGCAAGATAAAAACATAAGGAGATAAGCATGGGATTTTTTGATAAAATTAAGCAGGGCTTCAAGAAAACCTCGGATGCGGTGAGCCATTCGCTGGACAGCGTGTTTGCGGCATTTGTCAAGATCGACGATGATCTGCTCGAGGAGCTGGAAGAAGCACTCATCCTGTCGGACGTCGGTGCGTCCACGGCGGCGAAGATCGTCGCTGAGGTCGAAAAGCGCGCCAAGCTGCGTAAGACCACCACGGCAGACGAGCTGCGCGATCTGCTCCGCGAGGTGCTGACCGACAATATGCTCGACAACCAGCCGCTGAATACGGACGGCAAGCCGGCGGTCATTCTGGTAATCGGCGTCAACGGTGTCGGCAAGACGACCTCGATCGGCAAGCTGGCGGCCCGCTATGTCAATGAGGGCAAAAAGGTTATGCTGTCGGCGGCGGATACCTTCCGCGCGGCGGCGGCTGACCAGTTGGAAATTTGGGCTAAACGTGCCGGTGCGGACATCGTACGCCACGGCGAGGGCGCAGACCCGGCAGCTGTTGTGTTTGACTCCATCTCGGCGGCCAAGGCACGCGGCAGCGATATTATCATCGTGGATACGGCAGGCCGTCTGCACAACAAGGCCAACCTGATGAACGAACTGGCGAAGATCGACCGCGTTATCTCCCGTGAGCTGCCGGACGCTTCGCGCGAAACGCTGCTCGTGCTGGACGCGACCACCGGTCAGAACGCGGTTCATCAGGCCGAGGAGTTCAACAAGGCTGCCGAGCTGACCGGCATCATCCTCACCAAGCTGGACGGCACCGCAAAGGGCGGCATCGTGATCGCTATTTCGGCAGGACTGGGTGTTCCGGTCAAGCTGGTCGGCGTTGGTGAGGGCATTGACGATCTGATCGACTTTGATCGTGCGGCATTCCTGGAGGCCATCCTGCCGCCGGTTCATGAAAACACAGAAAACGACGAGGAACAGACCGAGGAGGACGAAAATGCAGAGACCTGACGGAAGAACCAAGGGCGCAATGCGTCCGGTGAAGATTACCACTGACTATACGATGTACGCGGAAGGCTCGGTGCTGGTTGAGATGGGCAACACCAAGGTCATCTGCACCGCGTCGGTCGAGGAAAAGGTACCGCCGTTCCTCGAGGGCAAGGGCCTCGGCTGGGTAACCGCCGAGTACGCGATGCTCCCGCGTGCGACCAATACCCGCAAAAAACGCGATATCAAGTCGCTCAAGCTGGACGGCCGCTCGAGCGAGATCCAGCGCTTGATCGGCCGTGCGCTGCGTGCGGTCGTTGACCGCGAAGCACTCGGTGAGCGCCAGATCACGATTGACTGCGATGTTATTCAGGCGGACGGCGGCACGCGCTGCGCGTCCATCACCGGCGGATTTGTTGCACTCTGGCTTGCATGCAAAAAGCTGCTGGCCGACGGCGTGATCGAGAAGATGCCGCTCACCGCACAGGTTGCAGCCGTTTCGGTCGGCATTTTTGAGGATGAAGCCGTGCTCGACCTCAACTACGCCGAGGACAGCCACGCCATCGTGGACTGCAACGTGGTTATGACGAGCAAGGGTGAGTTTATCGAGGTGCAGGGCACCGGCGAGGGGCGTCCGTTTACGGATACCGAGCTGCGCAAGCTGCTCGGACTCGGCAAGCGTGGCTGCCTGACGCTGTGCCGCAAGCAGGCCAAGGTGATGGGGGAAAGTCTGTAATGCAGTTTGTACTTGCGTCCCATAACAAGAAAAAGCTGGCAGAGCTGTCCGCTATCGTGAGCAGCCTTGGCATCGAAATCATTCCGCTGCCGGAGGGTGCGCCCGAACCCGATGAAAACGGCAAAACCTTCGAGGAAAACGCCATGATCAAGGCAAAATCCGCCGCAGAATTCACCGGTCTGCCCGCTCTCGCGGACGACAGCGGCCTGTGCGTGGATGCACTGGACGGCGCTCCCGGTATCTACTCGGCGCGCTACTGCGAGGGTACGGACGAGGACCGAAACGCCTTTTTGCTGAAAAATATGCAGGATAAGGAAAACCGTGCCTGCCGGTTTGTGTGCGCGATCGCGTGTGTGCTCGCGGACGGCGAAACGCTCACCGTGCGCGGTGAATGTGAAGGAGAACTGCTCCGCAAGAACCACGGTGCAGGCGGCTTCGGCTATGACCCGCTGTTCTATGTCGAGAAATACGGCTGTACCTTCGGCGAACTGCCCGCAGAGGTCAAGAATACAATCTCTCATCGGGCAAATGCTTTGAATAAGCTGAAAGAAGTCTTAAAGGATAAAATATAAGCGAATCCGTAGGGCAGCCCGCCCTACGAAAAAAATATAACGAAATTACAGGAGTTTACATTTATGCTTAACACAAAACAACGCGCACAGCTTCGTGCAATGGCAAACCCGCTGGCAGTTACGCTGATCATCGGCAAGGAAGGCGTAACCGACGCGGTAGAACGCGAACTGGACGCGCTGCTCGAATCCCACGAGCTGGTCAAGGGCAAGGTGCTCGAGAGTGCGATGCTGACGCCGCGCACGGTATCCGAGGCGCTCTGCGAGGCCACCGGCGCGGACGCTGTACAGTGCATCGGCTCCAAGTTTGTGCTGTACCGCCAGTCCAGCGATGAGGACAAGCGCAAGATCGTTCTGGTAAAATGAGAACAGGGATTCTCGGCGGCACGTTCAATCCGCCGCATCTGGGACATCTGCACGCGGCGGAACTCGCGTACCGTGCGCTGAACTTAGATCGGGTGCTGTTCATTCCGACTAACATTCCGCCGCACAAGGCTCTGCCGGAGAACACCGCTTCCGCAGAGGACCGGTGCGAAATGGTGCGCCGCCTGACGGCAGAAAAACCGTGGGCACAGTTGGACACCATCGAGATCGACCGCGGCGGCGCAAGCTACACGGTGGACACGCTTCGCGCGCTTCATGCACGCGGTGAGACCGACCTGCACCTGATCGTCGGCACGGATATGCTGCTCTCGTTTGACAGGATCTGGCGTGCGCCGGACGAGATCGCGCGGCTGGCTTCGCTTGCGGTCTGCGCCCGCGAAAACGAGGACTGGGACGCGCTGCGCGAAAAGGCGGCGGCGCTCAAGGACTCGCTCGGTGCAACCGTAGAGCTGGTGCAGGGCGACAGCCTGACCATTTCCTCAACCGAGCTGCGGCAGGGCGGTGCACTGCGATGCTATACACCGGAATCGGTCGCGGATTACATCGAAGAAAAGCATTTGTACGGCTATTAAGCCTGTAAAATACAGGTTTGACAGATAAATACAGCAGCTTGTTCGAAATCAGTAGTTTAGGAACAGCTTGCGGCTCGTTCCTCCTTGTCGGCAAAGCTGCAGTTTTGCGGCAGGAAATACAGAGAAAGGCGGGAAAAGTTATGTTATGTAATGAAGAAATGCGTAAAAGTATCCTTTCCAGACTGCAGGGCTACCGCTATGAGCACTCGCTCGGCGTGGAGCGTGCGGCGATCATGCTGGCAGAAAAGTACGGCGAGGACCCGGAAAAAGCGGGTACCGCAGGCATTCTGCATGACATAACAAAATATCTTTCTCCGCAAGAACAGTTGAATTTATGCGAGAAATACGGTATAATACCCTGTACCGTCGAAAAAAGCGAGCCGAAAATGCTGCACGGAAAGACGGCGGCAGCCATCGCGCGGGCCGAATACCACATGCCCGAGGATATCTGCGATGCCATCGCCTGCCACACCACCGGCAAGAACCATATGACGCTGCTTGACAAGATCTTGTATCTGGCGGATTACATCGAAGAAACTCGTGATTTTCCCGGCGTGGACAAGGCGCGTGAGCTGGCGCAGATCGACATCGACAGTGCCCTGCTCTACTGCTATGACCAGACGCTGACCGAGCTGGTCGCACGCGGAAAACTCATCCACAGCGATACCATTGCCGCTTATAATGATATGATCCGGCAGGGTGTCAGCTGGCGGGACAAGTAAAATGGAGGCAGGAATCGTTTGAAACTATTCGGAGGAAGCGGCGGCAGGAAAAACCGCAACGGAGACAGCACTCCGGCACAGCAGGCAGCGCCCAAGCCGGAAGGGAACCACCAGCCGATCTCGGCGCCTAAGCCGGGCGGCAAAAAGGGAAAGGCTCCGAAGGAGAAAAAAAAGCTGACACCCAGACAGAAGGGCAAGCGCATTGCCATCGTTATGGCGGTTGTGCTGGTGCTGTTCGCGTGCGCAGCTGCTGCAGCGGTGTGGTTCGTCCGTTCGCCGCAGGCGACGATCAAGGACAAGGAAAACGGCGATAAGGTCGATGTGAGCAGCCTGCTCAACTCGGGCACCCGCATTGACGATGTGTTTACGTTCGTGGTCGGCGCAGTTGATGAGGACGAAACACGAACAGACGCTTTGATGGTCGCAACCATGGATACCAAGGATAAGACCATCAACGTCATGAACATCCCGCGCGACACCATGTGCAACAACACGGCGACCGGCGCGAGCAAGAAGATCAACGCGGCCTACGGCATGGATACCGGCGGCAAGGGCGGCAACATCGAGCAGATGGGCAAGGAAATCGAGCGTCTGATGGGCTTCCGGCCGGATAAATACGTTATCGTCAACTTTGACGGCATTGCAGCCATCGTGGATGCGATCGGCGGCGTGGATTATGACGTGCCGTTCGATATGAAGTACGATGATCCGTCGCAGAATCTGCACATCGACCTGAAAAAAGGCCAGCAGCATCTGGACGGCAAGCAGACTGTCGGCTTTCTGCGCTGGAGACACAACAACGATTACACCGTACAGTACACCAACGGCGATGAAGGCCGTGTAGAGAATCAGCAGAAGTTCCTCAAGTCGCTGGCAGGTCAGGTGCTGCAGATCAAGAACGTGACCAAGATCCGCTCGATCGCAGAGGCCGTGTTCAAGAACGTCAAGACCGACTTCAGCGCCGGCGAGCTGCTGTGGATGGGCATGCAGGCCATGCAGATCGACAACAGCAGCATTCAGTTCTTTACACTGCCCGGCTACGGCAAGATGAGCACAGCGGGCACCTCGGTGCAGTATTCGTTCTTCTTCCCGTATTACGACCAGACGCTGGAGCTGGTAAATAAGTATTTCAACCCCTACGAGGAGCCGATCTCCAAGCTGGACATTGTCGGCGGACCGGATACCACTACTTACTCGGGCGGCTATGTAAGCTCGGGCGAGGAAGATAATGTATGGGGTGACACCTCCGGCTCGTACGATTACAGCGAAGATTATTACGAAGAACCGGATTACAGCTACGATGAGCCATCCTACGACAACAGCGGCTCGGACGGCGATTATTCGGATAACAATGACTACTCGGGCGGCGACAGCGGCGGAGACTCTTCCGGCGGCGACTCTGGTGAGGAGAGCGGCGGCGACTCCTCCGGCGGCGATTACACCGGCGGCGGAGAGGACAGCGGTGCTTCCTCCGGCGGGGACGACGGCGGAACGTACGATCCCGAGGCATAATAAAGGCAATATACCATAATCGGCAGAAAGGCAAACCCTTTTCTGCCGCACAAAAGGAGTTTATACTTTGACTGCAAAAGAAACTGTAAAGGCGATCTGCGAAGCGCTGATCGAGAAAAAGGCTCAGGGCATTGAGGTGCTGCATGTTGAGCGCCTGACCGAGCTGACCGAGTATTTCGTCATCTGCTCTGCGTCCTCCACTACGCAGGTTAAGGCACTGGCGGACAATGTAGAGTGGCACCTGAAGTACGATCACGACGAGATGCCGCACCACACCGAGGGCTATGAATCCGCACAGTGGATGCTGCTGGACTACGGCTGCGCTGTACTGCATGTATTCATGCCGGAGGCACGCAAGTTCTACAATCTGGAGAACCTGTGGAAGGACGGCACGCCGGTAACGCTTGAAGAGCTGGGCATCGAGGACAAGTAAAATACCGACATGCGGCGGCCCCGGAAACGTGTCCGCCGCGTTGTCGCGCTCAAAATCAAAAACTCACTTTAGGGGGAGAATCCGTTGAAGTACGATCATAAACAAGTAGAAAAGAAATGGCAGGACATCTGGGACGAGAAGCAGTGCTTCTGCGCCGAGAATGACTCGGACAAGGAGAAGTTCTATGCACTCGTTGAGTTCCCGTACCCGTCCGGTCAGGGTCTGCATGTAGGCCATCCGCGCTCCTACACCGCGCTGGATATCGTTGCGCGCAAAAAGCGCATGCAGGGCTACAACGTGCTGTATCCGATGGGCTGGGACGCATTCGGTCTGCCGACTGAGAACTTTGCCATCAAGAACCATGTGCATCCGGCAGAGGTCACCAAGAAGAACATCGCCCGCTTCAAGAGCCAGCTCAAGAGCCTCGGTCTGTCGTTCGACTGGTCGCGTGAGATCAATACCACCGACCCGAGCTACTACAAGTGGACTCAGTGGATTTTCCTGCAGCTGTTCAAGAAGGGCCTGGCCTACAAGAAGGAAATGAGCGTAAACTGGTGTACCTCCTGCAAGTGCGTTCTGGCGAACGAGGAGGTTGTCAACGGCGTTTGTGAGCGCTGCGGCAGCGAGGTCGTTCACAAGACCAAGAGCCAGTGGATGCTCGCCATCACCAAGTACGCACAGCGTCTGATCGACGATCTGGAAGATGTGGACTATATTGAACGCGTTAAGATTCAGCAGCGCAACTGGATCGGCCGTTCCACCGGTGCCGAGGTGGATTTCAAGACCACTGAGGGCGATACGCTGACCGTTTACACCACTCGTCCGGACACCCTGTTCGGCGCGACCTACATGGTAATCTCTCCGGAGCACCCGATGATCGAGCAGTGGGCAGACAAGCTGAACAACATCGAGGACATTCGCGCGTACCGCGAGGAGGCTGCCCGCAAGTCCGACTTCGAGCGCACCGAACTGAACAAGGACAAGACCGGCGTTAAGCTGGACGGCGTTGCCGCAATCAATCCGGTAAACGGCAAGCAGATCCCAATCTTCGTTTCCGACTATGTTCTGATGGGCTACGGCACCGGTGCCATCATGGCTGTCCCGGCGCACGATGACCGCGACTGGGAGTTTGCTAAGAAGTTCGGCTGTGAGATCATCGAGGTCGTTTCCGGCGGCGAGGATGTCCAGAAGGCAGCCTTTACCGCAAAGGATGAGACCGGTATTCTGGTCAACTCGGATTTCCTCAACGGCAAGACTGTCAAGGATGCGATCCCGGCTATGATCGAGTGGCTGGGCGAGAAGGGCATCGGTCATGCCAAGGTGCAGTACAAGCTGCGTGACTGGGTATTCTCCCGTCAGCGTTACTGGGGCGAGCCGATTCCGATCGTCAAGTGCGACAAGTGCGGCTATGTGGCTCTGCCGGAGGATCAGCTGCCGCTTGAGCTGCCGAACGTAACCAGCTACGAGCCGACCGATAACGGCGAGTCTCCGCTGGCGCACATGACCGACTGGGTAAACACCACCTGTCCGTGCTGCGGCGGTCCGGCAAAGCGCGAGACCGATACCATGCCGCAGTGGGCCGGTTCCTCCTGGTACTTCCTGCGCTATATGGACCCGCACAACGACAAGGCGCTTGCTTCGCCGGAAACACTGAAATACTGGTCTCCGGTTGACTGGTACAACGGCGGCATGGAGCACACCACGCTGCATCTGCTGTACAGCCGTTTCTGGCATAAGTTCCTGTATGACATCGGCGTAGTGCCGACCAAGGAGCCGTATGCAAAGCGCACCAGCCACGGCATGATCCTCGGCGAGAACGGCGAGAAGATGTCCAAGAGCCGCGGCAACGTCGTCAACCCGGACGAGATCGTTGACACCTACGGCGCAGATACCATGCGTCTGTACGAGATGTTCATCGGCGACTTTGAGAAGGCTGCTCCGTGGAGCCCGAAGTCCATCAAGGGCTGCCGCCGCTTCCTCGAGCGTGTATGGGCGCTGGCTGACAAGGTGCAGGACGGCGACACCTACTCCGAGCAGCACGAGGTTCTTATGAACCGTACCATCAAGAAGGTGGGCGAGGATGCAGACAACCTCAAGGCCAACACCGCTATCGCAGCGCTGATGACCATGCTCAACGAGTTCTACGACAAGGGCGTAAACAAGGCTGAGTACAAGACCTTCCTGGCACTGCTCAATCCGTTTGCACCGCATATCACCGAGGAGCTGTGGCAGCAGCTCGGCGAGACCGGTCTGCTCTCTGTAGCACCGTGGCCGACCTACGACGAGGCCAAGACCGTCGAGAGCATGGTAGAACTGGCGGTACAGGTAAACGGCAAGCTGAAGTGCACTATTAAGCTGGCAGTCGATGCGGACAAGCAGACTGCGATTGACACCGCACTGGCAGAGGAAAAGGTACAGCACGCCATCGAGGGCAAGCAGATCGTAAAGCAGATCGTTGTTCCGGGCAAGATCGTAAACCTTGTCGTAAAGTAAGAAGGAATGCCGGATTTCCGCGTCAAAAAGAAAAAATCGAAAACTACGGGAAAAAGTAGTTGACATTGACGCGGAAATTCGATATAATATCCTTACGGTTTTGTGTACGAATGTATACAAACTGTGCTAAGCGATCCCCATGAGGGGAACGTGCGGAGGGAGGGAAAACTGTGTCGGAGATCCGCATCAAGGAAAATGAGTCTATTGACAGCGCACTGCGTCGCTTCAAGCGTTCGTGTGCCAAGGCGGGTACGCTTTCCGAGCTCCGCAAGCGTGAGCATTATGAAAGCCCGAGCGTAAAGCGCCGCAAGAAGTCTGAGGCTGCACGCGCAAAGAAGAAGAAGTTCCGCTAAAATAGAATTTCCAGAGAGCAGATGGTTAAACGTCTGCTCTTTTCTTTTTTCTGCACCGCCCCAGCAGGGCGCACGAATCCGCTTACGCAGTTTGTGTACCCCGATTAGCTGGTGCAAATTAGCAAATCAGAATTTCCGGCATTACCGCCGATAACCCTGCATACACCTGTATAATGGAGGACAAAATGATGAATATAACCGTATATCTGGGTGCAAACGAGGGCCGTGAGCCTGCCCTCAAAACCGCCGTGTGCGAGCTTGGCGCATGGATTGGTGAGCACGGCCATACACTGGTCTACGGCGGCTCACGGGTCGGTCTGATGGGCGCGGTCGCGGAGAGCGCACTGGCTGCAGGCGGTAAGGTAATCGGCGTAGAGCCGCGCTTTTTTATCGAGCAGGAGCTGCAGCTGGACGGTCTGACCGAGCTGATCGTCACCGAGGATATGACTGATCGCAAAACCAGAATGATCGAGCTTGGAGACGCGTTCATCGCCTTTCCGGGTGGTACGGGCACGCTCGAGGAGATCGCCGAGGTGATGAGCAAGCTGGCACTGAACCAGCTGGATGCACCGTGCATTTTCTATAATCTCAACGGCTATTACGACCATATGAAGGCACTGCTCGACCACATGATCGAGATGGAGCTGTCCACCAAAGAACGGCAGAAGAAAATCTATTTTGCGAACACCTTGGAAGAGGTTACAGCACTTTTGAATTGAGAATGAACGTATCGGGTTTGCGGTCGCGTCATTTTCAATTTAGAAACGGTATGTTTACGGTTTCTTCAAACTTTCTACATACTTTAGACATGGGATTCCTGTATTCTGTAATCACAGCAGGGGAACAGCAAGATGAGTGCTAAGAACCGCTTGCCATCCCTTTTGAAATAGATACTTCATAGGAAATCTTTTTCTCCGACTGTGTGAGCAGTCAATCCTTCAAAAATCTGTCTGGCCCTGTGGGACGGAATACCGCGCAGGCTCCCGGACAGTCCAAAAACAAGAGGTGCAAGACACCCATTGGGCAATACCGCATAATTTTCGCAAAGCACCGCGGCAGCGGCGCAAGAAGCCGCTGCTTTAATTGCGCGGTGTTGCCCCATACAACGCGCTTTCAGCAGGAACTGAGAGCGCGCATTTTTTGCGTTCGGACAAAATAGGGGGCAAGGCAGTGATTTGTCTGGTTTTAGCATTTCTATGGATTGCGAAAACAGAACAATTGTTCTGTTTTGTTGACATAAACAATGATATGGTGTAAAATTGATATAAATGACTATTTCATATCTGAACAGATATAATAAAGTAAGTAAAACTTCGGAAATTGGGAGTTAAAGTATATATGAGCAAAGCAAAGCCGTCATACGGCAACGAAAGCATCTCCTCGCTGAAGGGTGCGGACCGTGTGCGCAAGCGCCCGGGCGTTATCTTCGGCTCGGACGGACTGGAGGGCTGCGAGCACGCGGTCTTTGAGATCCTGTCCAACTCGATCGACGAGGCACGAGAGGGCCACGGCACCGAGATCATCACCACACGCTATGCGGACGGCTCGATAGAAGTCGCTGACCATGGCCGCGGTATCCCGATTGAATGGAACGAAAACGAGCAGCGCTACAACTGGGAGCTGGTCTTCTGCGAGCTGTACGCAGGTGGCAAGTACAAGAACGATACCGGCGAAAACTATGAGTTTTCGCTTGGCCTTAACGGTCTGGGCACTTGCGCGACGCAGTATTCCTCGGAGTACATGGACGTCACCGTCATCCGTGACGGCTTCGAGTACGGCCTGCACTTTGAAAAGGGCGAAAACAAGACCGGCACCAAGGAAGGCTACACCAAGAAGGCGACGAACGCGCGCAAAACCGGCACGACCATTCGTTGGAAGCCCGATCTGGAGGTATTCACGGATATCAACATCCCTGTGGATTATTATCTGGATACGCTCAAGCGGCAGGCGGTTGTCAACAGCCACATCAAGTTTGTGCTGAAAAATCAGGTGGGCAGCAGGTACGAGACCACCGAATTCCTCTATCAGAACGGCATTGTGGACTATGTGACTGAGCTGGCAGGCGAAAATCCGCTGACCTCGGTGCAGTTCCTCGAGGGCGAACGACGCGGACGCGACCGCGCCGACAAGGCCGAGTACAAGGTGAAGCTGTCGTGCGCGTTCTGCTTCTCCTCGGCGGTGTCGCAGATCGAGTATTACCACAACTCCTCGTGGCTGGAGCACGGCGGTGCACCGGACAAGGCCGTTCGCTCGGCGTTCGTGTCTGCCATCGATGCGTATCTCAAGCAGAACAACAAGTACAACAAGAGCGAGAGCAAGGTCACTTATCAGGATATTTTCGACAGCCTTGTGCTTGTCACCAACTGCTTCTCCACCCAGACCTCCTACGAGAACCAGACCAAGAAGGCCATCACCAACAAGTTCATCCAGGAGGCCATGACCGAGTTCCTCAAGGAAGGACTCGAGATCTACTTTATCGAGAACAAGGCCGAGGCTGACAAGATCGCAGAGCAGATCCTGATCAACAAGCGCAGCCGCGAACAGGCGGAAAAGGCGCGTCTGAATATCAAAAAGAAGCTGTCCGGCAATATTGACCTCGCTAACCGTGTGCAGAAGTTCGTGGACTGCCGCACCAAGGATGCGTCCCGCCGTGAGCTGTATATCGTCGAGGGTGATTCCGCGCTCGGTTCGGTAAAGCAGGGCCGCGACAGTGAATTTCAGGCCATCATGCCGGTGCGCGGCAAAATCCTCAACTGCCTCAAGGCGGATTACGATAAAATCTTTAAGAATGACATCATAACCGACCTCCTCAAAGTCCTCGGCTGCGGTGTCGAGGTGCGCGGCAAGGCGGCAAAGGACCTTTCTGCGTTCGACCTCGAAAGCCTGCGCTGGCACCGTATCATCATCTGCACCGATGCCGATGTGGACGGCTTCCAGATCCGTACGCTCATTCTGACCATGCTGTACCGTCTGGTGCCGACGCTCATCGAACAGGGCTACGTTTATATTGCGGAGTCGCCGCTGTATGAGATCACCTACCGCGACAAGAGCTATTTTGCGTTCGATGAGAGCGAAAAAGCGGCTATCCTCAAAAAGCTGGAGGGCAAAAAGATTCTTATCCAGCGCTCCAAGGGTCTCGGCGAGAACCAGCCCGAAATGATGTGGGAGACCACCATGAACCCCGAAAACCGCCGCCTGATCCGCATTACGCCGGATGAAGCGGCTGCCACGAGCGAAATGTTCGACCTGCTGCTCGGCGACAACCTCGCCGGACGCAAGGAGTATATTGCCGAGAACGGCGCGGATTATCTCGAGCTGGCAGATATTTCGTAAGATATGCGAGGGATGCGCAATGTCTATTGAATTATTGACGGATAATCACCGGGAAAGTGTATTAAATGCTTTGGGTGAAAGTCAGCAAAGAATCTATATTGTTACACCATTTATCAAAAAGCAACCAGCACATAGATTAGCACAGATTATTCAAAAGAATAAGGTAGACTGTGTACTGATTTCACGGTTTAATTATGAAAATTTTGCGACCGGTGTAAGTGATATTGACGCTTTGATTGAACTGCATCAAGCGGGTGCAAAAGTCTTGGCACTGAAAAATCTGCATACAAAACTCTATTTAATAGACAATCGTATAGTGATACTGGGTTCTGCCAATTTTACGAATGGCGGTTTGCAGGGCAACCATGAATTGTCTCTTATTGCGACTGATGAATCACAGTTGTTTCAAAAATGCGATGAATATTTTGCAGATATGCGCGCGGCGATAGAAGCTGACTACAAAGGCATAGTTACTGGAGAATGGCTTCATACCGTAAAAAAGAAAGTGCAGCAGCTTTGCAAGGATAAGAAAAAGAATGCTTCAACGGTAGATAAAACTGGAGATTTAGGTGCGGAGCTGTCGCATAAAGCGACTGTGGAAGAAAATGATACTGTACAGGATTTTTTGCAGTTGAAGCCGAAGAAAAAAACGCAGAATCGCTGCTGGCTAAAGTTTTCGGCAAGTTCTGCACAGAGAAAGCCGTATAAACCGAATCAAATACAGCCATATGCATTTGATTATAATAAAGAGGGGCAATGTGCAACTTATTTCTCGGAGAAGCATAAGCCGCGGAAAATACAAGAAGGCGATAAAATCTTTTTGGCATTGCATTCGTGGGATAAGAATGGAAAAGCCTGCCCGATTATTGTAGCGCAAGCGTTTTGCCATGAATTTAAGGAAGAAAACAAATTAGATGAAGATTGCCAATGGCCGTATTTTATTGAGTTGTATAATGAACAAGCCCTTCCGGAAGTAAGCAAGACCATTCAATATGGCGTACCGCTGTATGAGGTGGTGGAAGCATTAGGTACAGATATGTATGCTTCTTCGCAGGGAACGAATAAGCCGTTGGAAACGCTTTTGCACAGTCATCGGCAACAGGCATATTTGGAATTAACAGATAAAGCGAGAGAATACTTAGAATCGAAATTCAGAGAATAAGTTCCTGAGATGAACGGGAGAGCATAATGGCAAAAAAGAAAACCGACGAACCAAAAGTATATAAAGAACACCCCTCGGTCGATCAGCGCATCACGGACACGCTGCGCGAGAACTACATGCCGTACGCGATGAGCGTTATCGTGTCCCGCGCGATCCCGGAGATTGACGGCTTCAAGCCGTCCCACCGCAAGCTGCTGTACACCATGTACAAGATGGGCCTGCTGAACGGCAACCGCACCAAATCTGCGAACATCGTGGGTCAGACCATGAAGCTGAACCCGCATGGCGATGCGGCTATCTACGAGACTATGGTGCGCCTGACACGCGGCAATGAGGCGCTTCTCATGCCGTTTGTGGACAGCAAGGGCAACTTCGGCAAGGTATACTCGCGCGATATGGCATACGCCGCGCCGCGTTATACCGAGGCAAAGCTGGATGCGTTCTGTGCCGAGCTGTTCCGCGATATCGACACCGACGCAGTGGATTTTGTGGATAACTATGACGGCGAGATGAAGGAGCCGACGCTGCTGCCGACGACCTACCCGAACATTCTCGTGTCCGCGAATACCGGCATTGCGGTCGGCATGGCATCCAATTTCTGCGGCTTTAACCTCGCGGAAGTCTGCCGCACGACCATCGAGCTTATCAAAAATCCCGAGCACGATATCCTTTCCACGCTGCCTGCGCCGGATTTTACCACCGGCGGCGAGCTCATCTACGATGAAGCGGAAATGCGTGCCATCTACCGCACCGGACGCGGCTCGTTCAAGGTGCGCGCAAAATGGGCGTACAACAAGAAGGACAACCTGATCGAGATCACGGAGATTCCGTACACGACCACCATCGAGGCCATCATCGACAAGATCGCCGAGCTGGTCAAGAACGGCAAGGTGCGCGAGATTGCCGATGTGCGCGACGAGACCGATCTTTCCGGTCTGAAGATCGCCATCGACCTCAAGCGCGGCACCGACCCGGAAAAGCTGATGGCCAAGCTGATGAAGATGACTACCCTGCAGGACAGCTTCTCCTGCAACTTCAACGTGCTGATTGCAGGCATGCCGCGCGTGCTCGGCGTAGCCGAGCTGCTCGATGAGTGGACGGCATGGCGCACGGAATGTGTCCGCCGCCGCGTGTTCTTCGACCTCAACAAGAAGAAGGACAAGCTGCATCTGCTGCTCGGTCTGCGCAAAATCCTGCTCGATATCGACAAGGCAATCAAAATCATCCGCGAGACCGAAGAGGACGCAAATGTTATCCCGAACCTGATGGAAGGCTTCGGCATCGACAAAATCCAGGCCGAATTTATTGCGGATATCCGCCTGCGCAACATCAACAAGGAGTATATCCTGAAGCGCACGCAGGAGACCGAAGCACTCGAAAATGAGATTAAAAAGCTGGAGGAAATCGTCAAATCCAAGGCGAAGATCCGCAATATCATCATCAAAGAGCTGGAGCAGATCATCAAGAAGTACCCCTCCGAGCGCCGCACGCGCATCATCACTGCGGACAACGTGCAGCAGTTCGACGAGGAGGACCACATCGAGGATTATCCGGTGCTGCTGTTCCTCACCCGCGAGGGCTACTTCAAGAAGATTACGCCGCAGTCGTGGCGTATGTCGCAGGACCATAAGCTCAAAGAGGGCGATGAGGTGTTCTGGACGGCTGAGGCGACCAACAAGAACGAAATTATCTTTTTCACCAATATGCAGCAGGCGTACAAGGCGCACCTGTACGACTTTGAGGACAGCAAGGCGTCTGTGCTCGGTGATTACCTTGCGTCCAAGCTGGAGATGGACGAGGGCGAAACGCCGGTTTATGCCGTCCTGCCGGGTGACTACAAGGGCAGTATGGTCGTTGTGTTCCAAAACGGCAAGGCAGCCCGGTTTTCGATGGAATCCTTCGAGACCAAGACAAATCGACGCCGCCTGACCGGCGCGTACTCGGATAAGGCGCCGGCTGTGGCGTTCTTCCACCCAATCGAGGAGGAGAGCGAGATCACCATGTTCTCGACTGCCAACCGTGCGCTCACGTTCCGCGCGAGCATGCTCGATGTCAAGACAACCCGTTCCACGCAGGGCGTGCAGACCATGGTGCTGCGCGGCAAGCATACCATTACGCGGGCGTGCCGCACCGAGGACGCCGCGCTCAGCGATAACGCGCGTTACCGCTGCCGCAGTATTCCGTCCATCGGCGCATTGCTTACCGATGAGGATCTGCCGGATAAGCAGCTCAAATTGCTTTAATGCGAAACGCAGAGGGTTTCCTCTGCGTTTTTTCTCTGCACCGATTCTGTGGGGGACACGAACTGCCGCAGGCGTGTTCGTCCTGACGGGCGGGAAGTTTTTCGCTGAACCTCAGCGGGGAGTTGCGCTCTGCGGAGCGCGGGGATTCGCCGCGCCCCGCGGCGGGGAGTTGCGCTGACGCCGCGCGGGCGCACAAGAGGGTAGACACCTGCGGTTTCCACCCTCTTGTGAATCACCCCTTTCCCGTAGAGGGTCTGGCGCAGATTGCCGACATGTGACCGCTGTGAAATAAGGGGAACGGCAGAGGAGTTTTTCTACCGTAGGGGAGCACAGTGTGCTCCCATGTCGAGACATATTCGCAGTGTCGGATACTGTTCTGCTACACATGTGGTTTCATCTACGCAAGCGCGGCATGACAGTGCCGCGCAACCCTTTGGCACGTTATACCGGAAGGCACCTGCGAATTTAGGTGTTTGGCACAATTTATCTTCGTAGGTGCTGTCTATCATAACGCGCTAACGAATTGCGCGGCACTGCTATGCCGCGCCTGCGAAGACTTTCCGGTCTGTGTAGCAGAACAGTATCCGACACTGCGAATATGTTGAGAAAGATACGGAAGAAAAAATTCTCTGTCGTCTCCCTGTTTCGAAGCGGTCACATATAGGAAATCTGCGCCAGATTAGGAAGCAAGGGAAAGGCAGGAGTTCAAAGAGGAAGGAAAACCGCAGGTTGTCCTTCCTTTTTGCCCCCGCCGCGGGGCGCGGCACGCTCCCGCCGTCCGCAGACGGCGAATCCCCACGCTGAGGTTCAGCGGAAAACTCCCCGCCCGTTAGGGGTGAACACGCTGACGCAGTTCGCGCACCCCGCAGGGTCGGTGCAGGAAAAGGAGCCGCCCCGTCAGGGCGAACCCGCTGACGCAGTTCGCGCCCCCGCTCAGCCGGTGCAGCGGAAAAGAGTGCCGCACACGGACATCTGTCCACCCGTGAAAACCAAATATTTTTACGCTTTACACTATAAAAGCGATGTGCTATAATACAGGGTATAAGAGCGAAAAAACGAATGTAGGGAGGGATAGACCATGAATCGAAAGTTGAAGGACGAGGATATGGACATTCTGTTTCGCGGTATTCTCAAGCTGCAGACGGTTGAGGATTGCTACGACTTTTTTGAAGATCTGTGCACGATCGCCGAGCTGCGTGCCATGGTGCAGCGCTTTCAGGTGGCGCGCATGCTGGATGAGGGCCGCATTTACAGTGACATCGTACAGGAGACCGGCGCGTCCACCGCGACGATCAGCCGCGTGAACAAGTGCCTTGTGTACGGCTCGGACGGCTACCGCAAGATGCTCGACCGGCTCAAAGAGGACGAAACAGCAGAGGAGAGCCATGAATAGTTACGAGACTCTGTCGGAATACTATGACCGCTTCACGGATGACGTGGGCTACGAGGAATGGGCAGACTTTTTCGAGCGCCTGTTTGAGCGGGAAGGCGTAAAGCCGTCGCTGGTGCTCGATCTGGCGTGCGGAACCGGCAGTCTGACGCGCATTCTGGCGCAGCGCGGCTATGATATGATCGGCGCGGATGCATCGCCGGAAATGCTCATGCAGGCGCTGCAGAACACGCTGGACTGTGAGCCGCGTCCGCTGCTGCTCAATCAGCGTATGGAGGAGCTGGATCTGTACGGCGCGGTAGACGCGTGCCTGTGCTGTCTGGACAGCGTAAACTACGTCACTGAGCCGGAAGCACTGCAGACCGCCTTTGAGCGCGTACACACGTTCCTCAATCCGGACGGCCTGTTCGTATTCGACATCAACACACCCGAGAAATTCGCCCGCATTGACGGCGAAAGCTATGTCCGCGAGGACGACGGCGTATTCTGCGTATGGCAGGCGGCGGTCGAGGACGGCCTGTGCGCCTACCAGTTCGATATTTTCGAGCAGGAGGACGATGTGTGGCACCGTGCGCAGGAAACGCACGAGGAGCGCATCTACGAGCCTGCACAGCTGACCGCCATGCTGGAGCAGGCCGGTTTTACCGAGATCAAAACCTATGGCGATCAGTCCTTTGCGCCCGTACAGGGCGGCGAGGACCGCATTTACTTTACAGCACGAAAGAGAGATTAACTTATGAGCGATACGTTACTTCGCGCGATCGCCCGTGACGCGGGCATCCAGATTTGTGCAGCCAGCACGACCGAGCTGGTCGAGCGTGCACACGAAATCCACAGCACCACGCCGCTGGCTACCGCAGCCCTCGGACGAACGCTGACCGCGACTGCCATCATGGGCAGCCAGCTCAAGGTAGAGGACGGCTCCGTGACCGTGCAGATCAAGGGCAACGGCCCGCTCGGCGCGATCGTCTGCGTCGGTGATTCGGATGGCTATGTGCGCGGCTATCTGCAGGACCCGGCTGTCGATCTGCCGCTGCGTGCGGACGGCAAGCTGAATGTAGGCGGCGGTGTCGGCCGCGGCTATCTGATGGTGATTAAGGACATTGGTCTGAAGGACCCGATCACGGGCACGGTTGCGCTCGTCAACGGCGAGATTGCCGAGGACCTGACCCGCTATTTCGCGGAGAGCGAGCAGATTCCGTCTGCGTGCGCGCTCGGTGTGCTCGTGGATACCGACTGCTCGGTCAAGTGCGCCGGCGGCTGGCTCGTGCAGCTTATGCCGGGCGTGAAGGATTCCGACATTGACAAGCTGGAGGCCAATCTGGCGAAGCTGGAGAGCATGACTGCTATGCTCGATAAGGGCATGAGCCTCGAGGACATCATCCGCGCGGTGCTCGATGGCTTTGAGGTAGATTTTCTGCAGACCAGTGAAATCGGCTACCGCTGTGCGTGCAGCCGTGAAAAAGTAGAGCGCGCGCTCATCAGCATGGGCAGGACCGAACTTTGCAAGATGGCGGAAGAACAGGGAAATAGTGAGGTAACCTGCCAGTTCTGCGATAAAATCTATCGTTTCAGCCGTGCAGAGTTGCAGGAACTTTTAACACACGCAACGAAATAAAAAGAAAATAAAAAAACTTTGAAAAAAGTGTTGACATTTGGGCACAGGTTCTGTATAATAAACATCGTCGCTGAGAGATACGAACGAAAACGAAACAGCGACGACGGCCTGGCCCGGTAGCTCAGTTGGTTAGAGCGCTAGCCTGTCACGCTAGAGGCCGTGGGTTCAAGTCCCATCCGGGTCGCCATTCTTCAATCGGAAACGGTTGAAGGAATATGCCTCTGTAGCTCAGTCGGTAGAGCAGGGGACTGAAAATCCCCGTGTCGGTGGTTCGATTCCGCCCGGAGGCACCATTTTTATAATGAGTGCCACAAGCACTCATTATAAAAATAATCCCTTTCGAGTAAGGAATCGAAAGGCGGCTCTTAGAAATATGCCGGTGGCATATTTCAACCGCCGTGGCTTTTGCCGCAGCAAAAGCGATTCCGCCCGGAGAGGTAAATTCGGAGCGGCAGGAAACTCATCTTCGAGTCGAAACAGCGCGTCAGCGCAACTTGCCAAAAACTCTGAGTCCCAGCAGGTTCGCAACCTGTAAAAACTAAATATGCGGCTGTAGCTCATCTGGTAGAGCGCCACCTTGCCAAGGTGGAGGTAGCGAGTTCGAGCCTCGTCAGCCGCTCCACATGGTACCATAGCCAAGCGGTAAGGCGTGGGACTGCAACTCCCTGATCCCCAGTTCGATTCTGGGTGGTACCTCCAAAAGACTGATGTGAAAACATCAGTCTTTTTGTTTTGCACAAAATCACACGAATTTGCACAAATTCAGGTAAAGGTTGACAAATACGGCAGACGGTGTTATATTTCACCTATGGATGCACTACGGCGTCCATGCAATAAAAGGAGGAATTTAATATGACACTCAGAAAGCGACTGATCGCGCTGAGCATGGCGGCAGCCTGCGCAGCAACAGCCTTTGCCGGTGCAGCATTCACCGACCAGAGCAGCATCAAGGTGGACGGCAAGGTAATCGACACCCTGACCGAGAAGAACGTCATCAAGGGCTACGAGGACGGTTCGTTCAAGCCGGATAAGACGGTTTCCCGAGCGGAAATGGCCAAGATGATGTTCGTACTGCGTACCGGTTCGGATGATGCGTCTTACTACGCAAAGGATATGACCGACACGTTTGCGGATACGGCCGGTACCTGGTCGAACGGCTACGTTAAGTATTGTCAGGCGTACGGCATCGTTTCCGGCAAGTCGAGCACGGTTTTTGCGCCGAATGCGTCTGTAACAACTGCTGAAGCCGCGAAAATGCTGTTGGTATACAGTGGCCACGATGTACAGAAGGATGGTCTGACCGGTGCACAGTGGAAGGAAAATACCTTGAAGCTGGCAGATAAAGACGGTCTTCTGGTCTCTGTAAATACAAAGCCGGATGATGCACTCCCGCGTCAGTATGCCGCGCAGATGATTTACAACGCAATCAGCAAGTAAGCACGCAGCAAAGGAAAAGTCCCTCACCCGAGGGACTTTTTTGCTGTCTTAACAATCTTCATAAAATCTAAAGAAATTCCCTGCGGAAAACAACAGAAACCTGTGGTAAGATAGAAGTAACGAAAGGGGGAAGGGAAAATGGAAAAGCTGACTGTTCTGGTAGTGGACGACGACCGCGAGATCGTGGAAAGCATTGCGATATTCCTGCAGGCGGACGGCTATCTGGTACGCAAGGCGTACAACGGTCTGGAGGCGCTCGATATCGTCATGACCGAGAACGTACACCTTATCATCCTTGACATTATGATGCCCGAGCTGGACGGCATCAAAACCTTATTAAAGGTAAGGGAAAGCAAAAACCTGCCGATCATCCTGCTGTCGGCCAAGAGCGAGGACGCGGACAAAATCCTCGGACTGACCGCGGGTGCGGATGATTACATTACAAAGCCGTTCAACCCGTCCGAACTGGTCGCGCGCGTGAAAAGCCAGCTGCGGCGCTACACTCAGCTGGGCGCGATGCAGATAAAGGAAACGCAGATTGCCATCCGCGGACTGGTGCTCGACACCGAGAGCAAAAGCGTGACGGTAGACGGCGAAGCCGTTCGTCTCACACCGCTCGAATACAAAATACTTGAGCTGCTGTGCCGTCATCCGGGCAAGGTGTTCTCCACGGAGGAGATTTACCGACAGGTGTGGAATGACGATATTGTCAGTGACAACGCCATTGCCGTCCATGTGCGGCACATCCGCGAAAAGATAGAGATCAACCCGAAGGAGCCGCGCTACCTCAAGGTGGTGTGGGGCGTCGGCTACAAGATCGAAAGGAGCGAGTGAGTATGAATATCAAGGGGATCTTACGCAGTACGGTAGTAAAGCTTATCGCGTTTGCAGGCATTGTGGGGTGCTTTGCAGGTGCACTGTTTCTCGTTGAGAACACGATAACAGGTTTTGCCGCGAACGGCCTTGACCAAATGGTCTATCGCTTTGAGAGCGATTTTGCCGACTCGTCCTATATGCATCAGCAGCTCGGCATAATGTGTGCTGAAATGGCGAATGCGTTTGAGGATGGCATGGACGCAGCGGAATTCAGCAGGCAGCATACGGATTTTGCGGGAAACTATTTCGGCAGAATGGGCGATAAAACGGTCGGCGATGACACGCTGACCGAAGCCGCGGCAAAAAATTCTGCGTTTTACATGATCACACGGCCGGGTGGCAATGTGCAGTCCAACGTGGGAATGTACTACGGCTATCCGCTTGCGGTTTACGATGAGGAAACGGACAGTTACGGCTACTACACCGAGGAGGATGCGGCAGAGGAAGGCTGGAAGTTCAATAAGTTCAATCCGTACCCGTCTAACACCCTGCTGCTGGTGCGCTTCACGGACGCACAGGCTGCCCCCATCAAGGCTGAGTGGGAAATGCAGAAAACGCAGATTACCGGCGTGCTCCATCGGGCGATTGTGCTGACGTGCATTGCACTGGTGCTGTTCGTGTTCCTGCTGTTCGTCACCGGCCGCAAGCCGGAGGATGAGGACGTGCACCTTGTCACCATCGACCGTCTGCCGGTGGAAGTGAACGTGCTGTGCTTCTGGGCGGTGCTCGGCACGGCAGGCGGACTGAATCTGGCACTGATGGGTGAATTGCTGAACGGCACAAACGACATGTCGATATTGCTCGTACCGTCCATCCTGTTTTTTGTCGCGGCGTTTGCGTTCGCACTTGAACTTACGCTGTCGCTCGTGCGTGTGATCAAGAACCGCAGCTTCGTCAAGCAGTGCTGGTCGATTCGATTCATCCTCTGGTGCTGGCGAACCTTTATTAAGGTATGCAAGTGCATCCGGCAAAGTTTCGGAAAACTGCGCCGCATGCTGTTCCACGACTACAAAACGCGCAACGTTGTGCTGCTCTTTACGGCGTATTCGGTTGTTCTCACGTTCCTTGCGGCGGTGTTCGGCGGAGTGGGCGGCTCGTTTTTTGTCTTCGTGCTCGGCGCGGTCTGGTTCCTCGCGGCAGGTTACTTTCTCATCAAACGCATCACCGGCTTTGAACGTATCGTGGACGCGCTGCGCCGGCTGCGGGCGGGTGATCTCAGCTTCAAGCTGACCGACATGCCGAAGGGCGTGTTCGCTGAAATGGCCGAGGACATTAACTCGCTCGGTGACGGCATGCAGGCAGCACTGCAGAACGAAGTCCGTGCGGAACGCATGAAAAGCGAACTGATTACCAACGTCAGCCACGATCTGAAAACGCCGCTGACCAGCATCCTCAACTACTCCGATCTGCTCGGCAAAATGGATTTAACGCCGGAGGAGGCGAACGACTACGCCCGCATTATCCATCAAAAGGGTCTGCGGCTCAAGAATCTGACGAGCGACCTGTTCGATATCTCCAAGGTGCAGTCCGGCGCAGAGCAGATCATCAGCGAACGGCTGGATGCGTGCACGCTCGCTCGGCAGGCGCTCGCGGAGCAGGACAAGGCCGTGCAGGAGAGTGGCTTGACCGTCAAAGCCGCTATTCCCGAGCGGGAGCTGCCCATTTGGGCGGACGGACGCAAGCTGTCCCGCGTGCTGGAGAATCTCATCGGTAACTGCGTGAAATATGCACTCAAGGGCACACGCGTGTTCCTCTCTGTTGCAGAGGAGAACGGTCAGGCAATTATTGAACTCAAAAACACCGCCAACTACGAGATGGACTTTGCCGCCGATGAGATCACCGAACGGTTTGTCCGCGGTGACGCGGCGCGCTCGACCGAGGGCAGCGGTCTGGGTCTCGCCATCGCAAAAAGCTATACCGAAGCCTGCGGCGGCACATTCGATGTTTCGGTGGACGGCGATCAGTTTAAGGTGCGTATCGGCTTTCCGGTGTATGGCACGACGGCAAAGTAAATTTTTCGCGGAAATGGAAATCTTATCTTGTAATTTGGATTACAACCGCTATAATAGGAATTGACAAGAAACTGCGCGAGCGGTAAGGGCAACACCGCAGCTTCAATCATGCGGTATTGCCCAGGACAAGAAAGGCGGAAAGAATTATGATTACGACTGCAAGCGAACATCAGGTAGATAAGGTAGAGCAGATGGCCGGCGGCAAGGGCCACGTTATCATCGAGCACCTGCTGGGCGAGAAGGAACTGGACGGCAAGTGCGGCCTGTACGCAAAGGTAACCATCGAGCCGAACTGCACGCTCGGCTTCCACGAGCACCACGGCGAGACCGAGACCTATTACATCCTGAGCGGTGAAGGCTCGTATAACGACGGTGAGAAGTCCTATCCGGTCAAGGCGGGCGATGTGACCTTCTGTCCGGATGGCACTGGTCATGCGCTGGATAACACCGGCGATACCGACCTTGTGTTCATGGCACTGATTATTATGAAGTAAGCGCGGAGACGCAAAGAACCCGAAACCTTGGCTTAACAGTGATAAGGAAGTAATTTAAACATGACTGTTAGCTGACGGATTCGGGTGCTAAAAAGGACATCTATTCTTTTGAGTAGATGTCCTTTTTTGTTGTGCCGGGAGGCTGTTTTGAATTGGGTCAGATGGCCCAGCGCTGGCTTTCGGTCTGCAGATCCACCATGTGGGTGTACTGGCCGTTCCGGGCATAAAGTGCATCGGGTGCGCCCTGTTCGGCCACCACGCCGTCGGACAGCACCACGATTTTGTCCGCCCCAGCTACGGTGCGCATCCGGTGGGCGATGATAAGGACGGTTTTGTGTTTTATGAGCCGGGAAAGAGCCTCCTGAATGGCAGTTTCGTTCTCCACGTCCAGACTGGCGGTGGCTTCGTCCAGCAGAATGATGGGCGCGTCCTTCAGGAAGGCGCGGGCAATGGAAATGCGCTGACGCTCGCCGCCGGAAAGGGCGCAGCCATTCTCGCCGATGTTCGTGTTCCACTTGTCCGGCAGCTTTTCGGCAAATTCCTCGCAGTTTGCCAGCTTTGCCGCTGCAAGGACCTCCTCGTCGGTCGCGCCCTTGCGCCCCAGACGGATATTTTCCAGTATCGTATTGTCAAACAGAGTCACATCCTGAAACACGATGGAATACAGGCTCATGAGCTTTTCCGGGTCGATTCGGGAAACCTCCATGCCGCCCACGGTGATGCTGCCCTTCTGGTAGTCCCAGAACCGTGCCGCCAACCGGGAAACGGTAGTCTTGCCGCCGCCGGAGGGACCCACCAGTGCCGTGACCTCCCCCTGCTTTGCGGTAAAGGAGACATCCCGCAGCACCGTTTCGCCGGAGTTGTAGGCAAAGCCCACATGGTCGAACACGATGTCGCAGCCCTGATTGGTCAGTTGCTCGCTGCCGGTCTGCAGGGGAGCGTCCAGAATCTCGTTCATCCGCCCCACATTGGTGCGCATGGCAATGACCGCCGCCAGATTCTGCAACGCGCCCTGCATAGGGTCATACATCCGGGAAGCCGCCATCAGGAACAGAAACAGGGTCAGCACATCGATACTGCCCTGCACCAGCAGCACCGAGCCGGTGAGTGCCACCGACGCAATGCCCAGCTTGAGCACCATGCTCGCAGAGGACACGAACAGTGCTGTTTCCAGCTCTGCCACGATGGACTGCTTTTCCACAGCCCGAATTTTGCCGGAAAGACCGGACAGATACCGCTGCTCCGCATTGCTGGCTTTCAGGTCACGGAGGGTTTCGATGTACTCCTGAATGCCGTCCGCACAGGCCATTTTCGCCGCCATGGTCTTGGCCTGCACCTTGTCCTGCACCCGGTAGCTGCCCACCACGATGGCGGCGGATACCGGGATGACCCACAGGGCTGCCAGCGCCATCCGCCAGTCAAAAGTGAACAGGCTCAGGGCAATGAGCACCGTAGAGATGAGGGAGCCGAATAGACCGGGGATGAAGTGGGAGCAGTCCTTTTCCAACACCTCGCAGTCTGCCATGATGGTGCTGGTCAGGTCGGCAAGATCCCGCTTGCCGAAAAAGGACAGGGGCAGCCTGCGCAGCCGTTCCGCAAGGGTCAGGCGGCGGGTGCCGCTCTCTTTATAAGTAGTAAAATAGGTGCCGTTATACTGGAACCATGTGGTCAGCAAGATCAGCGCAAAGCAGGCCGCACACCCCAGCAGATAAAAGGCGGTTCTCCCGCTCGTTGAGCCTGCCAGCAGATCTTTTACCAGGAGATACAGCAGCCCGGTGGGCAGCATAAATGATATATTCTGGAACGCACACGCCAAAACGCCCTTTACAAGCCCCCTTGCGCCCTCCGGGGAACTGGCCGTGGCGTGTTGAATTTTTTCGATCATCTTTACCCCTCCTTTGCGACCTTCCACTGCACCGATGCCTGATATTCCTGCCACATCCGGGCAAACAGGCCGTTCTGTGCGCACAGTTCGTCCTTTGTGCCAGTCTCAGTAATACGTCCATCCTGTACCACATAGATGCAGTCGGCATTGGCTACGGTGGACAGGCGGTGTGCGATCATCAGCACGGTTTTGCCCTTGGCAAGCCGGGCAAAGGCTGCCTGCACCTTAGCTTCATTGTCCGGGTCGGCAAAAGCGGTAGCCTCGTCCAGAATCAGGATGGGCGCATTTTTCAGCATGGCGCGTGCAATGGCAATGCGCTGCTGCTCGCCGCCGGACAGATACACGCCCTTGGTGCCGATAACAGTATGGATGCCCGCCGGGAACTTTTCTATAATATCCATGCACTGCGCCGCTTTCAACGCTGCCAGCACCTCGGCTTCGGTGGCCTGCGGTCTGCCCAGACGGACATTATCCAGAATGCTGCCCTTGAGCAGGCGGCTGTTCTGGAACACAAAGGAGATGGTATCCATCAGCTCTTCCTTGGGGATTGCCCGCACATCCGCTCCGCCCACCCGGACGCTGCCGCTCTGCACATCAAAGAACCGGCAGACAAGGTTTGCCAGCGTAGATTTTCCGCCGCCGGAGGGACCTACAAAAGCCACAGTCCGTCCCGGCTGAATCTCCAGCGAAACGCCCTTAATAACCTCGTTTTTTCCGTCGTAGCTGAAATGCACGTTCTGCAGCGCGACAGAAGCATCCTGCGGGTGCTGCGGAACAGCCTGAACCTGCATGGGTGCTGCCTCCAGCACCGAGTCGATGCGTGCCAGTGCATCCGCTACCACCATCTTGTTCTCGCTCATGTACATTATGCGGGTCAAAGTCAGGGAGATCACCGGAGTGATGATGATATAGAACAGCAGGTTCAGCAGAAATTCCGGCGTGACACCGTGAGCCGTGAACAGCAGCCCGCCTGCAATCAGAAAGGCGAACACGCCGTTGACGGCGGCGGTGTAGAACATCATGGGCAGGCGCAGGTCTTTGGTGTAGGAGATGACCCACTTTTCGTACTCATCAATGGTGGTCTTGAATTTTTTGAAGGAAAACACACTCTGCCCGAAGGTCTTGACCACCGGAATGCCCCGGACGTATTCCACTGCCTCGTTGGACATGGCCTCCAAGGCGTTGCCGTACTGCCGCATTTTTTCAACCATCCGCTTGCCGGTCATGGTCGCCATAATGAGGAATGCCAGCACCACCGGCGCAAGGCTCAGCAGCCCCAACCGCCAGTCGAACGCCAACAGCAGCACCAGCAGCCCCACCGGGGTGGCGATGGCATTGTACTGGTCGGGCAGCTGGTGGGCAAGATAGGTCTCGGCGGCTCCGGTGCTCTCGTGGATGATCTTGCGCAGTTTACCGCTGCCGAAGGTCTCAGCAAAGCCCAGCGGCAGCACTGCCAGATGCTCCGACACTGCCAGCCGCAGATTTGTCGCCACCCGGAACGCCGACAGATGGGAGCACATCAGTGCCGCAATGTAAATAAGGTAAGACAGCACTGCAAATAACACTGCCATCCAGCCGTAATGAGGAATGTTCACCGCCTGCGCATAGTTTGGCGCCGCGTTCAGCACATCCCGCAGAATCTTCCAGATGTATACAAAAGGCACCAGTGCCACCAGCGCACTGGTCGCAGACAGCATCCACGAAGCGTAGGTGAAATATCGGTGATTCCCGGCGTAACCCATCAGCCGGGAAAGATCGGATTGTTTTTTCAATTAAATCACGTCCTTTCTTCCGCATGGCGAAATTCCAGATGATAAGCAAGGCACAAAAGCAGCAAATTTCTTTTTCATACGGTACCTCCTGAAGTTCTTTGGTTAGTGTTCTCTAACTGCCGGATATTCTAACATGATTTGTGCTTTCAAACTATTCCGTTTTGTTTCCTATATTGTTTGTTCAAATCCAATCTTCACGATCTGCATATTCATCACTCCGTCACCGACCCTTGCAAGAAAGCGGAAAAATCCGCTGACGGACGGGTCTTTCAGGTCGTGGTAGCCCAGCATATAGCCCCGGCTGGCGATATGCAGGCGACTGTCCCATGCACCGATCTCGCGCTTGGCGTCCGAAACGGCGAAGTACGCGCCGACATCCTTGATTTCCGCATTCTTCAGCCATGTTTTCAGCATCAGCTTTACTGCCTTCTCATTGGCGGCATCGAACGCCAGTACAGCGCCCGGAAAAGCGTCTGCCATAGCACGTACCAGTGTTTTTACCTGCTCCTTTAGGAAATAGTAGAACACTCCCGCAGCAAAGAAGACCGCACCGCCGGAGGTGTCGATTCTCTCAAACCACGATGTATCGTTGAGGTCGCAGGGGATGTTTTCCTCCCGATCCCTGGCCGGGAGCAGCTCGTTGCGCACAGCGATGACGTCAGGAAAGTCCAGATTGTAGAGCTTGCACTTACCGTTATCGCAAGCCCGACCTGTGCTGTCCAACCCGCAGCCGAGATTCACCACCGCCGCATTGGGATGACTTTTCAGATACTCCCGCACCTCGAAGGCAAGGTCGTTCTGCCGCATGGCAACCTCTAAAAAGCCAAACCGCTGCATGAGTCTGTGGGATTTCTTCTGAAACGCCGAAAAATTATAGTCCACCGCATTCACCAGCCGCAGTGCCGTTTCGTCCCGATAGAGGCTTGGATATACCTCTGCGCACATTTTCCGTGCATAGAGTGGGATGATCAGCGTTTCCTGTACAGTGTTTTTCTCGATTTTATAGTTCATGGTTTTCCCCCCTCCCTGCAAGTAATTCCCACACTCTGCCTCCGGCGCCTGCCATAGGTCTTTGCCATTTCCTCCGCCACCGGCAGTGCGCCGCGATAGCATACGCCGCCGTGGGGCATCACCATCAGCTCCGGGCACTCCTGTCCGAACTCAAAATATTTCAATACTCCGCCACCTCACACTCGTTTCTTTTGATATCCGCAGTCGCAGTAGGGTCCGCCGGAGGCAAGGGTATACTGCCGCACAAAATTTGTCGCACCGCCGGCCTCGCTCATGGCGTAGTCCAAATGACACATGGCGGGTGTCAGGTCATAAAGCCCCAGCTCCTGCATCAGCGTGCAGATGCCGCATTTCGTGAAGCGCCCCTCATAACCGCTGCCGTCGGGATACTCGTAAAAGTCCATATTCCACGAGTAGGGGTTGCGGTCAGCCGCCTTCCGGGCGGCGGTGGCTTTCATTCCGGCAATATCCTTGGGCGTGAACTTCGACTTGCCGCTTTGGCGGCAGAACCATTTCATCAGCGGCGTCATCTGAGCGTTCTCATAGTATACCGTCAGCGACTCCGTATCCGGCCGCCTCGGCATACAGAGAACAAACGCCCCCAGCATGGCGCAGCCAATGATGTTCATGCTGAACCGATCACCTTTTTCAAATTCGGGCAGCTTTGCGATGATCTCACGGTACTTCGGCTTGGCCTTTTCCGTGATCTTACGTGCGGTGTCCGGGTCATAGCCCAGTACCGCCGTCAGCTGCGCTTGAAAGGACTTCGCAAACACTGCCCATATGGCTATGGGCATTCCCATCCAACGCATCTCACTTCGCTCCTTTCCATTCTGCCAGAGTCCGGTTCATCCGCTTCTCGATGTCTATCCGGGTCCGGCGGCATTCCTTGGGATATTTCTTTGCCGCCTGAAACGCCAACTTTACAAACAGACCGGAGCCAACCGGCAGCATGATTTTCAGCATCCCCTCCGGAAAGACAAAGTGGGTGCCGTGAGCATAAACCATTGTTTCAATCTCGCATTCATGCGGCTTTTCCGCAAGGCGCTTTTCCATACGGCGGATATACTTTGCGGTATCCCACAGCGCATCGTCCTCCGCGCCGATCAGCAGCAGCTTTCCCCGGATGTTTTCAACAGGAATATATTCTTCCGGCTCGATCGGATGCATCACCTCGGAATCGTCAAACAGCTTGCGGGAGTTAACCATATCGCCAGTGCGCTTGCTCTCTGCGGCGACGCAGTGCCAATAGTCAGGATGCTGATAGCAAAACGGCATATAGGGCAGCAGCTTGCCCCGGTAGGAGAACAGCGACTCGCCCTCGACCGGCCATTCCTTGCAGCCGTCCCTTTTGCCCTGCATGAAACCCTGCCACACAAAATCGCTGGGCGTCATGGCAATGGTCAGGGTAACATCCGGGAACATGGCAGCCGCTGTCAGCGCGAGCGTTCCCGTAGTCGATGCACCGGCAATGCCAATTTTATGGTTGCCGTTGGCTTTCAGCCACGAAATGGCCGTCTCCACACGCTCCAGCGGATAATTATGATGGCCGTAATCCTTTTTCGCAGGCGACATGGTGAGCACATTTACGCCCCGCCCGCAGAGCCATTTCACGGCTGAACGCGCAAGCCGATCCTCCGGATCGTCACCAATCATCGCAATGACCGCGCAGTCCGATCCGCCGGCACACGCCCAGTACGCGCCGTAAAAGCCGGCGGTCTCCACATCAAAGTGCTGATGCTTCATCGCTTTCCCTCCATGATATCCTTCACCCACTGCACCCAGCGCTCCGGATAACAGGCCAGCAGCTCCTCGTGCTGCAAGTCCTGCTCGTGAATGGCTGGGTTTGCAAAGTGCCGTTCATAGCGCTCGCGGTATTTCTCACCCATTTTGAGCGCATAGAAAATATGAATCTCTGTTCCCGGAACGTTGATCTTGTCCGGCAGCGGGGTGACAAGGTCGGAATAGAACTGATTCTTGCAGCTCTGCACGGTCACATAAGGTCGTGCGCCGCCGAGCATCTCCATGAACGCTTGCACATAGTCGCCCATTTCCGACTTTCGCTGCGTGAGGCGTTTTTGCAGCAATCGACTCTTGAACCGTCCGTCCCGTATCACCGGGTAGATCAGCGGCAGGAGCAGATTTGTTTGCAGCTTTGCTGCGAAAGGGGACGCCTGATCCAGATCAGAGCTGCCGAGAATTCCGTAATCCATATGAATATTCTGCCGCGCCGCCAGCAGCCCCACAAAAGAGCCGCCCAGCGAGCAGCCATAGCTCGCCCGGATATGTCCGCCGCAATGTTTCTGAATGTAAGATTCTATTTTCTCTGTTTCCTCCAGCATAGTGGGAAACTCGGTATGTTCCGTTTCATCGAAACCATCGTAGCTGACGCAGAGAACGCGATACCTGTCCGACAGCAGCGGAATGACCCGTCCAAAATTGCCCTTCCAGTGGCAGCAGGTGCCGGGAAGCAGTAGGATGACCGGGGCATTTTCTGCGCCGAAGGAATAAACCTTCATCTCCCCACCCCCTCCAGGAACCCACTCTTTGCCATTTTTTCCGTGTCGTCCGATTCATCATAAGCGTCGTAAGGCGCGGTGGGGTCGGGAACCCGCTTTTGGAACGGTGAGCAAAGCTTGTCCTTATGGGCAAAGGCGAACTCGAAGTTGTCCGTCCAGCCGGTGTGACCGGTGAGAAACAGCGGATGCAGGTCACGGCTTTGCAGCTTCTGCTCCAGCGCCGCCAGCGACTTTACCGCCAGTTTGTTGCTTTCTGCCAGAGAGGAAATGAAACTGTAGCCGCCGTCCGCGCCGAACCAGATAGTGTCGCCGGTGAAGAGATATTTGTCGTCAATGAGATAGACCATATGCCCCCATGTATGGCCGGGGACGAGAAAGCACTCAATTTTGATGCCGTCAATCTCGAAAGTCTCGCCGTCATGCAGCAGCACCTTTTCGTTGTTAATTGTGACCTGCGGCAATTTATAGAGATGATATATGACTTTTCGCCGCACCTCGCCGGTGAGATACCGGTTTTCAATCTCGCCGATATAGAGCTTTGCGCTCCGGAACAAACCGGGGCTGTCTGCCTCCACCGCGCCCACGTGGTCGGTGTCCTGATGAGTGATGAGGATGTGCCGGACGGACTGCGGGTCGATGCCCAGCCAGTCCATTTTTTCTGCCAGCCGGTCGTAGTTATACCCAGCATCGATCATGATGGTGGTGCCGCCCTTGCGGTAGAAGAAAATGTTTGCCACCCACTCCCGCACGCAGGCCACGCGCTCATCCACCCAGCCGGTGTTCAGCGGCTTGAATATCTCCTTGCCGCGGTACATCTTGCTCATTTCTCTTTTCTGAAACTCGGTGGCTTTCTTTGACATCGGTATTTCCTCCTTACAGCAGCATTCCGATTCCCGCAAGGAGCAGGGAAATCACGGCCATTCCCAGTGTTCCGAACAGCCATTTCTTCTGCTTGTCTGCTTTCGAGATGTACGGCATCAGATCCTCGGTTCCCGGTATTACCCACGTCTTGGTGTGTCCGACCCAATAGCCGTCGATGCCAAGCCGGTCGATGAGATTCATCACAGACAGGATTACAAAGCACTGCCAGAAGCCGCCCCAAAAAGTCTGCGCACCATTGATGGCATACACGAAAATGAGCACATAAGCAAGATATCCCGGAACGCAGATCCGCTTGAAGCGCAGCGAGCTTTGCTTGATCTTTTCCTTTGTGGTCAGCCCCAGTGCGATGCATCGCTCCTGCACCTTTTCGTCATACAGATGCACCATGCCGACAGCGCCCTTGTGGATGCCGATGGCGCACACCAAGACCAGCAGCGCCCCCAGCCCCAGTCCTTCCAGAATCGTTTGCAGCAGCATTCCTTATTCCTCCCGCTTCTGTCCTGTCACGCAGAGCCAGCCAATTTTGCTTTTATGGATTTGAACATTGCAGAATCCGGCGTTTTCCAGAAATGTTTTCAGCTCATCGCCGCTGTATATGGTCATACCGCCGATAATCTCCGTCCACTTCTCATCCTTGTCCGTGTCGCCACTGCTCTCGTTGCAGATGAGAAAGGTTCCGCCGGGCTTCAGCACCCGATAAATCACCCGAAAACATTGCGGCAGATTCGGCCAGAAGTAGACTGTCTCAAAAGCGGTGACCGCATCGAACCAGTCATCTGCGAAGATCATATCCGCCACACTGCCTTGCAGGACGGCACAGCGCCCCTCCGCGATGGCGGTCTCGTTGACCTTTTTCGTCTTCTCCACGCTGACGGGCGAATAGTCGATGCCCTTCACGATCCCCTGCGGGTATTTTTTCAGAAGTCTCTTGATGTTTGCCCCGCCGCCGCAGCCGCAGTCCAGCACCTTGGCATCCGGCGCAGCATTCAGAAATTGAAGCCCCCAGCGCGCCACAGGGCTGTGACCCAAATTCATCATGGCGACCATGAGCTTCCCGCCGAGGCCCACAGGTTTGCGGGTGTTTTCAAAGAATGACATCTTCTACAACTCCTTTTCCAGAACGATGATCTTATTGGAAATATTCCGCACGGCGGGCAGCTTTTCCAGCAGTTTATAGATCGGTGCGAATGCCGCCATGCCCTCCGTCAGACTGTGTTCCTCCATGAATCGAAAACCCGGCAGCAGTTCGGCAAGTGCTTTCCCATTCTTGATTCCCCAGTTGAATTTATGGTCCGGGCGATAACGCCGCTGTGCATGGCTGCATCTTTGTCGGCAAGGGAAAAATCGTAGTCCAGCTTTTCGATGAGTTCTTCCGCTTTTGCATCGTGAATCGCGCCGCGTCCCCGGCTCTCCTTTGCCCTTGCGTAAATGGTTTGCAACATCGTCTTCGGCACGCCGGAGAGTTTGATCTTTTCTCTCATATCATCTTTCCTCCGCTTGCATAGTCAGAAATTTTTCCGCATACCGGCAGAATTTTTCCGGGTGTACCATCACCAGCTCCGCATGGGCCATCTTGGGGATGCCATGGATGCGCGCCTTAGGAAAATAGCGCTTGATGAACCGGATATCCCGCCTGCGATCCTTCTTTTCATCGTCGCCGTACCAGTAGGTGATTTTCGCACCGATTTTAGCGGAGCGCTTCGGAAGCGCATAGTTGTTGGCAGACCAGAATACATTGCGGATCGTCCGAACGGAAAAAGTTTTGAGATAGGCTTCCATGGCGTCGTACTCCTTTTTGGGGTCGTGCCCTGCGGTGGTAAACCGTTCCGGCGGAAAGGCCGCTTCCAGAATTTTTCGGCTGTTCGCCGCCATTTTAAAGGACACAATATCCCGCCAAAGCAGCAGCTTTCGCACCGGGTAGAGCAGCTGATAGGGCGTGATCCCGCCGTCAATAATAGCCCGGTCGATGGACATTTCCCCCAATGCCAGCATACGGGTCAAGCAGGCGCCGCCCATGGAGCAGCCATAGGCCCCGTCCAGACGGGAGACGCCGTGGCTCTTCAAATAGGAGATCACCTCGTCCACGGTCTGCTCGACTGAGGTGAAATCCCCGGGATACTCCGGCTGATGGCCGTCATACACCACCTGAAAAACATGCCATCTCTGAGAAAGCAGCGTGATCGTGTCGGCAAAAGCCCATACAGGCTCTGCCGTGCAGGGGAAAAACAGCAGCGTCCGCTCCTGCGCCTGCCCGTGTTCCAATATCTGCATGGCTCACCCCTCCGATTTCACGCACTCTGCGTAGGTCAGTGGGAACGAGGCTTTCAGCACGGTGCTTTTCCGCACCGTCCAGCCGTTTTCCCGCAGAAATGCCAGATATTCGTGGCTTGTCCACTTGCTGTGGAGAGGGAAGCCCATCAGCTTCATGAAAAATGCTTTGATCTTTCCACGAAAGTCATTACCGGCATGAGTAAAGGTCGGTGCGACCAGTATCCCATCCTCTTTCAGCACCCGACGAATTTCAGAGAGGGCTTTCTCCGGCTCCGGCACGATATGCAGCGCATTGGCCACGATGACCACGTCAAAGCTTTCGTCGGCATAAGGTAGGTGGAACATATCCTGCACGGAGAAATGCAGCTTGGCGGATCGGTTGTCCCGCTTCGCTTCTGCGATCATCTCCGGCGAAGCGTCTGTGGCATCAATATGAGCGGCACTGTTTACAATGTTTTTGGCGATCAGCCCCGTGCCTGTGGCCAGCTCCAGCACGGTTTTGTGCCGCACCACGGGGCGCAGCAGCTCGTACATCTGCTCATAAGCTGCGGCGTCCTTTCGCATGAAGCGGTCGTACCGCCCGGCGTTTTTATCCCAGAAATTTTTTTGCTTTTCCATTGTCCTGTCCTCATAGCAAGATGTTAAATCCATCTAACTCACATGGATGGCACAGACGGGTTAGAGCATGCTAACCGCAGTCCTTTGAAAAAGCCGCATCACTGCGGCTTTTCCGCTTATGCAAATAGCTCCCGGCAGGCGCCCCGCACCAGCGTTTCCAGCACTTGCGGATAGAGCACCCCAATCTGCTCCTGATGGGAGACGGTTAAAATCAAGCCCCGCACTGAGGCGGCAGCCAGCGCCATACCGCCCTTGGGCTGCAAGCCGCCCATCTCCAGCAGGGTACGGATGTGCGTCTCGCCATCGTGGTAGTGGGCGGTCTTCACTTCTTCCGGCAGCCGGTGCAGAAGAAAATCTGCGTCATTTTCGATGAACACAAAGGCTTTTGTCTTGGAGAGCCAACGGCAGGCCGCCAGGATCGCCGCTGCCGCGCGGTCGGCAGGCAATAAGGCTGTATTTTCCTGCAAAGACTTCTGCGCTGCCGCGAAGCACTCGGTATGGATGTCCTCCAGTACAGCGAAAAACAGCAGCTCTTTGGAATCAAAGAATTTGTAAAATGATCCCTTGGAGATCCCAACGGCCTCCGTCAGCTGCTCCACAGAGGTTTTTCGCATCCCAATGGTAATGCCGCAGCGCCGGGCCTCCCGGATCAGGGTCTTTGCGGATCTGTTCATTCTGTTCATCTGTAAAAGCCACTGCGCACGCTCCTTGGATTTATGACCACATTGTTCATTTCAGTCAAATTGTAGCACGATCCGAAGATGTTGTCAACGGCGTCGTTTTGCTTTCCATCATGATCAAATCAGCTCCAGCCTTTCCATCTCAAACGGCACAACCACGGATTTCAGCAGTCTCGTCTCCGGCAAACCCTGCACAAACCGTATCGCCGTCTTTGCAAAGATATTGCTTTTCACCGTGTCCCAATCCGCTAGCTTTACGATCTCCGCCGTGCCGTTTTCAAAATCAAACCGAAGCTTGCCCCATTCGCCGTCGTTGTCTGCCTGATACAGGTAGACAGCGGCGGCTATTTTTTTCTTCTTGCGGCGCTCGGTCTGTTTCAGCGTCACGGTATGGATCACACCGCTTTCCAGCAGCTTCCGCCGCAGTTTGTCTAATGTACGCCGGTAGAACCGCTCCGCACCGCTGGCTGTCGTTCCTTCAAAATCCACCGCTAAATCTTCAAAGGTGGACTGCGTGGACAAGGGGCTGACGCGCCCGCAGGTCATGCAGATGGCGTTCCGCTTTTCCAGTACCATTGCTCTTTGTAGGAAAGCTGCTCAAACGCCGCCGTGACCGTCTTTGCCTGAATCCCGTTCCAGAGGATTTCGGCGTAATTCCAGCTATCGTCGCGCGTCACATCCTCGCCGGTTTCTTCGCCGTCCTCGTCCTGCTCCGTGCGGTAGAGGGAAACAATGCTGCGGTTGCGCTGGGCAATGGTCAGCAGCTCATCCGCAGATACGCTATCGTCCTTGTACCCGCTTTGAGCGGCAAACGCGGAAACTACCTCCGCGCGTCTCTTACCCGAATTGTTATAGATTGCGCCGATCTGACGCACACGCCGGTACTCCACAAGACTGGCAAAGGAACCGACTTCTCCCATCATAGGGCAGAACAGCAGCCCGTCCTGAATATAATGCTTCGCGTATTTCAGGAATTCTGTTTCCTGCGCCGGGTCGAACCTCGGCAGGCAAAACAGCAGCATTTGCAGGAGTTCCAACTTGTAGTCCAGAAAACGCGCCGGGTCGTAGCGGTCAATGCCATTGCGGGTGAGAAACCTGTAAATCACGCTATTCAGACGCTTTTCAAAGTGGTGCAGGAAGAAGGAAAAGTATGCAAGGTCTTTGTGACGGACAGTTTCGCGTATGTAGTCGTCCAGCTCCATTTGCGGCGGTTCCGGGTCAAGCCGAAAGATGTTCCGGACTTCGCACATGGTCAGGCTGTCCTCATTGGCGAACGGCACTTTGGACGCATAACCGGACAGCTCCCATGTGTAGCCCGCAAGCTGTGCCGGTATCAGTTTGTTACGGTTATCCTCCATGTCTGCACCTCCCACCGCTATGGCGTTCCATTACCGCTCCATCGTTTCCTTCGCTTCCGCCAGCAGAGCCGCCTGCTCCATCTCGGCGGCATATCCGCCCTGCGCATAGCAGCTGTCTTGCAGGGCCTTTTCCAGCTTGCTTTTTGCCAGTGCTTTCATTGCGGCGGCGGTCTGCTCATCGAGTGTGCCGCGGCCAAGATACTGCGTGATCGTGTTGAACCGCTTCGTATAGATTTTCTTGATGGGATGGTCGGCGGCAAGCTCCCGCTGCTCCCGTCCACGAAGATTCCCGACTTGGCGGCAGGTGCGCCCACGTTTGTCTCCGGGAGCCAGACCGTCACAGTACTTGGCATATCTTGCGTCAGTGGTCAGAAACCATTTCCCACAGACCGCGCATTTCCTCGGCGCGTGTCCGACGCATAAACCTTCAAAAAGATCGGCGAGGAACATCCCAACGAAGGATACAAAATGCATCCGCTTGACAAGCTGCGCCTGCGTATTTCCGAGACGGATCGCAGGGACATACTGCACTGTCGCATTGGTCAGTGCCATCCATGATGGATTGCTTTCCTCCAGAGTCACGTTTTCCTTGAAAAACTGCCCGAATGCAGCGGCGTATCCCGCAGGCGTTCGTATTTCGGCATTCTCTTGCAGAAATTCTGCAAACGCCGTCATAGTTTTCTTGTACTGGTGCAGGGAATAGCTCAAATGCCCCAGCACTGGAATAACGCGCACCAGCAGCGCCGCCAAGGGATGCGCTCCTGTGATATTGCTGGCTGCCTGCTGCTCCATCGGGAGCTGCAAATACTCGTTCAGCTCGGTAAATGCTTCCTCGGAAAACGCCTGCATGAGATAATCTTCAAACTGCTTTCTGTCCAAGCGGGAGAACGGTTGGACATCATGCAGCGCATGAATGATGGTCTGTCCCGCCTCCTGCGCTTTCGGAAGAAGCTGCCTATCCACATTCTTTGCCCCGATGCCGGTCAGCAGCAGATTCAAGGTCATGCACGGCGCGTCCAACTGCGTAATCGTTTCGTCTGGGATATTCAGTACCGCACAGCCAATCGTGCCGGTCGGCATGACGCTGCCTGCGTAGGTTACGGTATCCTGCCAGAAATCCAGAGATAAAACCTTGTGACGGATAAGCTCCTGTGCCATGCTGCACCCTCCTGTCATGTTTTTTTGAAATGAACTTGTCATGCCATCCGCCTGCTTTTTGCGAATCTGAACATAAAACAGGCAGAGAGGTGTGAAAGCTGCCTCTCCAATCTATTTTACGGAGGATAACGCATGAATTGTTTTCAGAACGTCAAATATGGCGTAAGCTGCCGGGAGGCGGCGGAGCGGTACGGCGTGGAGGTCAACCATTACGGCATGGCGCTCTGCCCGTTCCACAATGACCGGCATCCCAGCCTGTATGTGGCGGACGATCACTATTATTGCTTCGCCTGCGGGGAGCACGGAGATGTGATTGATTTTGTAAGCAAGCTGTTCCGGCTCTCGCTGTATGATGCAGCGCAGAAGCTGGCCGCGGACTTTCACCTCACCCCGGACAAGCCGCCCAGCGCAGCGGCGCTCCATGCAAAGCGTGTCCGAACAGAAGCACAGCAGCTCAGAGAAAACGAGCGGCTGTGCTTTTCTGTTCTGTCCGATTATGCCCGTGTGCTGCGGGACCGGAAGGTACGCTGTGCGCCGCAATTACCGGATGAACGATTTGTAGAAGCCTGCCACAAGCTGGATGAGGTGGAGTATTACTTGGATATTCTGTGCGCGGGTGATTCCTATGAACGCGCCGAGGTAGTTCGTTATCTGCTTGCAGATGGTCGGTTGGACAAGCTCAAGAAAACAATCAATGGGAGGGACGCCGCGTGAACAAGAAGTATGCATGGCTTGATTTCCCAGCATGGTTCGACGGCAAGGACGTCAATGAGGCAGCCTTTTGCCGGGAGTTTTTGTCAAAGAACAAGCTCATCTATACGGACAACGCATTTTTCACACCGGATGGGCGGCTGACAGACCCGCTGCTGCTGAAAGAGAAAATCTATGCCGAACTGGAGTGCTGTGCCGCAAAGAACATTCCGCGCACCATTTCCAATATCGTGGAGATCATGAAGCTGGCGGCTCATGCAGAGAGTTTCCCGCCGAAGCCGGATGAGATTCATGTGCAGAACGGGACGCTCCGCATCGATGGCAGCTTTCTCGCAGGACGTTCTGAAATCGTGCGCAGCCGGTTTCCCATTGCTTACAATCCGCAGGCGGAGGAGCCGGTTGTCTGGCTGCGTTTTCTCTCCGACCTACTTTACCCGGAGGACATTCCCACCTTTCAGGAATATATCGGCTATTGCCTCGTTCCCAGCACCAAGGGGCAGCGCATGATGATCCTCAAGGGCGAGGGCGGCGAAGGAAAATCGCAGATCGGTCCCGTGCTGGCGCGGCTGTTTGGCTGCAATATGAAGGACGGCAGCATCGCAAAAATTTCCGACAACCGGTTTGCCCGCGCCGATCTGGAGCACATTCATCTTCTTGTGGATGACGATATGAAAATGGAGGCTCTAAAGCAGACCAACTATGTCAAATCCATCGTTACCGCACAGGATAAGATAGATCTGGAACGCAAAAGCGTCCAGAGCTATCAGGGGTGGATGTATGCCCGGCTGCTGGCATTCTCCAATGGCGATCTGCAATCCCTCTACGACCGCAGCAACGGCTTTTACCGCCGCCAACTGATCCTGACCACAAAAGAGAAGCCTGCCAATCGTGTGGACGATCCTGACATTGCCGAGAAGATGAAGCGAGAGGTCGAGGGCATTTTTCTCTGGGCGCTTGAGGGCTTGCAGCGGCTTGCGGCAAACAGCTTCCGATTCACGGAAAGCCCCCGGACACTGAACAATCGGGAGTACGTCAAGCGTGACGCCAACAATGCCATCGACTTTATGGAATCCATCGGCTATATTCGGCTGAAGGCGGATATGTCTGTCACCTCCAAGGAGCTGTATGCCATTTACGGAATCTGGTGCGATGAAAACGGGCTGACACCTATCAGGCAGCGCTCGTTCAGCGATTTTCTGACGCGCACCCAATCGTGAACAAAGCTGCCCATGCCGTGAAATGCTGCCTGCCCTGCGCCATCGGTACGTATGTACACAGCAAAATGCCGTAATTCCGCTATGTACAGAGTGCTGGTAGGATGTCAAAAAAGGCACATTGCAGTCAATCCTTGTGAAATTCATGGAAATTTTCACTGTAAGCCGAACGCAATGCACCGTCCGGTGGTTTACCGTAGTGTGAAGCCATTGCACTGGGATGTGGTATATCCCACCGTTCCGCATGACCTCGCCCAGAACGATGAAGCCGATAGGGTGCTGCTGCGAACAGGGCATCACGGGCAGAAATCTGAGCGGATTTGTGGCATGGCAGATTTTTCATCTCCCCGCACACCAGCATCACCGATACGAAACCACACTACACGAAATTATGGAGGGAAAAAGCATGAAATCCAATCTGAGAAACGAAATCAAGTCGTACATCGTCCGTCAGGGAATGACCATGCAGAGGGTGGTCGATCTGCTGCATGACGAACACGGCTGGTCTGACAGCGTATCCAACCTGTCCAACAAGCTCCAGCGGGAGTCCCTACGCTACACAGAGGCTGTTCAGCTTGCCGACGCGCTGGGGTATGAAATCGTCTGGCAGCGAAAGAAAAACTGACGAACCGAGAATATCCCGAAAGTCCCACCGGGACGAAGGGCGCACTTCTATACATGGTCAAGCCCTGTATGTGCGTCCTGCGGAGCCTATCGCCCGGACAGTTGCGTGTCCGGGCTGTTTTGCGTCACTTTGTTCCGTACAAGGGGCTGGCCTCGCCTGCCGGCTCGGTCGGCGCTTCAAAGCGTTTCACGCTTTGAGGTCTCCACCGGAGACCCGCGCCCCCTTGCGACGCTTGCGCGTCTATCCCTGCCCACTTTGCAGCGGAAACAATCTGCTGACGCAGACAATTTCCACCGCAAAGTCTGAACAACTATTTCACCAATTTTGAAGGAGGTCACACAATGTCAAAACAGAAAACCCTTGCCGAGCTGAATGCCGAGAAAGAAAACATTGAGCGGCAGCTTGCACAGGAGCAGCACAAGAAGCAGCGTCTGGAAAACCGAATCGCCTACTATGAGCGCGGCGACCGAACCAAACGCGCACACAACCTGATCGTCCGCAGCGCGGATATGGAAAGCATTGCTCCGCTGACGAAGCTGTTGACACGTGCTGAGTTTTATGCCTTTGCCGAAAAGGTTTTTGACCTGCCGGTGGTCAAAGGTCTGCTCATGGCAGCGGTCAACGAACACAACCGGGCTGAACAGAAAGAGGGGGGCTAAGTATCGCGTTATTCCACTTTCATGTAACCCAGATCAAGCGCAGTGCGGGGCAGTCCGTCGTGGCGTCTGCCGCCTACCGTGCTGGGGAAAAGCTGCACAGCGAATACTACGGCGAGATCAGCGACTACACCCGAAAAGGCGACGTAATCTGTTCGGAAATCCTGCTGCCATCTCATGCGCCGCCGGAGTATGCAGACCGAGAAACGCTCTGGAATGCGGTTGAAAAAGCCGAACGCGGAAAGAAAGCACAGCTTGCCTACAGCTTTGACATTGCCTTGCAGAACGAGTTTTCCATGCAGGAGAACATCGACCTTGCAAGGCGATTTTTGTTGGACAATTTTGTGAGCCGGGGCATGGTGGTGGACTTTGCCGTTCACTCGCCAGACAAAGAGGACGGCGGCATTTCTAACCCGCATTTTCATGTCATGTGTCCGATTCGTCCTATTGAGTCAGACGGCAGGTGGGGCAATAAGCAGCGGCGGGAATATGTGTTGGACGAGCATGGTGAGCGTATTCTGGATGAGGCGGACAACTATATGTTCAACGCTGTGCCGACCACCGACTGGGGCAGTCCCGAAACCTTGGAGCATTGGCGGCAGGCGTGGGCTGATCTGTGCAACGCGAAGTTTGCGGAGAAAGGTTTGGATTGCCGGATCGACCACCGCAGCTATGCCCGTCAAGGCATTGAACAGATTCCTACCGTCCATGAGGGGCCGTCTGTCCGCGCAATGGAAGCGAAGGGCATCCGTACCGACAAGGTCGACTTCAACCGCTGGGTTTGCAAAACCAACGCCATGCTGCGGGAAGCAAAAGAGAAAATCAACGCGCTGATCAGATGGCTGAAAGACGTAAAAGCCGAGCTTGAGAAACCACAGCCGCCCACACTGAATGATCTGCTGGCACTGCATTGCGCCAATCGTAACAAAGGCGCGTACAGCAACAAGGCGAAGAACGCCAACTTGCAGCGCTACGCCGAGGCGTTCAGCTTTCTGCAATCCAAGGACCTTCACACCGTGGACGATCTGGAAAATACGCCTCACGCCTTGCAGAACAAGATCGACACGCTGAAAAAATCTGCATCAGCAAAGCAATCCCGCATCAAGGAACTGGACGAGCTGCTGCGCATGGCACAGTATTATGTCGATGGAAAACCGGTTGCGGATAAGCTGGGAAGCATCCGTTTTGAAAAATCCAGACAAAAATACAAGTCGGAGCATGACGATACGCTGCGGACGTTTTATATGGCGGAACGCAAGCTGAAACCGTATTTCAAGGATGGCAAGCTACCCATCACCGCATGGTGCAGAGAGCGTGATCGGTTGGAGCAGGAGCGGCAGCAGACACAACTGCACAGCCGCAAAAACGAAATAGAATTATGAGAAAGGAATCGTATATGGAAAAATTATCAGCATTGACAAAATCAACCGTGCCGTGATGGAGGGGAAAGACGATTTGGTCTTTGAGCTTTGCAAGGCCTTTGACCATGAGAGCTGCTTTGATCCGATCTTTGACCCGCCGGAGTCCTTTTATTTTTTCTGACCGGGAGGTGGCTTGTTAATGATAGTGACACAAAACTATGGTAATAATTCCAAGCACACCGATTCTGTCGGCTGACCCGAACGTGAAGGAGGACGTTATGACGGATCAGCAAAAAATTACGATACTCTACTGCCGCCTCAGCAACGAGGATTCGCAGGATGGCGAGATGCGTACAGGAGGGCTTTGAACTCGTCAAGCAGGGATTGGTAGGCTGCTGGCTTTGCAAAGACCTATCTCGCTTTGGTCGTGATTACCTGACTGTAGGCCAGTACACCGACATCATCTTCCCCAGCTACGATGTGCGCTTCATTGCCGTCAACGACGGCGTGGACAGCCAGCGCGGGGACGGTGAGGGCTTTGCCGCAATCCGCAACTTATTTAACGAGTGGTATCCAAGAGATACCTCCAAGAAAGTCCGTACCAGCCTGCGTCAGCGCGGCACCAGCGGCAAGCATCTGGGCAAACCGCCCTATGGCTACCGCTGTGACCCAAATGACAAGGACAAGTGGATTCTGGATGAGGATGCCGCCCCGATTGTCAAGCGCATCTTTGACCTCTGCATTGACGGCAAAGGCCCGGAGCAGATTTCGCGGATTCTTGAAAGGGATCAGGTTCTCACGACCAAGGCGCTGTATGCCAGCCGTAAGGGAAAGCCGATGCCCAAGAACCCGTATGGCTGGAGCGATCAATCCATCGTCGGGATTCTGGAACGGCAGGAATACACCGGATGCACCTGCAATTTCAAGACCTACTCCAAGTCCTACAAGCTGAAAAAGAGGATTCCCAACAATCCGGAGGATATGTTCATCGTGCCGGACACGCAGGAAGCTATCGCGTCTCAGGCACAATGGGACAGAGTGCAGGAGCTGCGCAAAAACAAACGCCGTCCCGTGAAAGCGGAACGGCAGGGATTATTCGCAGGACTGGTCTACTGTGCAGGCTGCGGCAGCAAGCTTCATTTCGCCACCTGCAAGGGCTTTGAGGGCAAGCAGGATCACTATCGCTGCTCCAAGTACAAGAGCGGACGAGGCGAATGCAGCGCACACTATATCCGGGAAGATGTACTGCGGGAACTGGTACAGGAACGGATTCAGGCGGTCAATGCGTATATCCGCAGCGATGTGGAGGGCTTTCAGGAGGAGTGGCTGCATTACCGCCGCGCCGATCAGGAACGAGACATCCGGGAAGATCAGAAGCGCGTGGAGCAGGCAAGAAAACGCCTTGCCACCCTCGATGTGGTCATATCCCGGCTCTATGAGGACTATGCTCTCGGTGAGATCGGCAAGGAAAAGTACAAGAAGATGACTGCTGATTATGAAGCGGAGCAGGAACGGTTAAAGCTCGAAATTGAAACAACGGAAGAATGGGTCGAGCAGCGGCAGGCAATGGGCGATGATCTGGACGCTTTCATTGCGCTGACGAAAAAGTATGTGGATGTCACGGAGCTGACGCAGACGATTGTCAACGAGTATATCAAGAAGATCGTCATTCACGCACCGGATAAGTTTGACGGCAAGCGCCGACAGAAGGTTGAGATTTTCTTCAACTTCGTGGACGATGTGGGGATCCCCGTGCTGGCAGAACCCATGATCGCAGAATCTACCCTTGGACGCAGAAAAACGGCGTGACCTTCACGGTCACACCGTCCTCTGCCCCAACCGCAAGACTTATAGTTCCTTACGACTGTTAAGCCTTGGTTTCGGGTTCTTTTTGTGTGTAATTGAGAATGGAAAATGAACGCAGTTTCTTTCTGGTTTGTGCAGGGTGTATCGTATGGGAGTACAGTGTGCACCCATAGCACGACCGAACGCGCCAGGTTAACGGTGTTTTGGGTGCCTCTACGGTTAGGTGTTTGCAAATGAATTGACAAATGGCGGGGCGCTCCGGAGTGGTCTCTTGCATTTTGGGCAATTCACCCTCTGAGGGCACGCAACCCTACGGAGTATGTAGAACGGGTGCCGTTTTCACGAGGTATACCATTACATTCATCATTTATTTTCTGTTTTCAATTCTCCGTTTGCAACACGGGAAACAAAATTTCAGACAAAAACAAAACAGGCTCGGATAAACCGAGCCTGCTTTGCTGTGATCGGGAGGTGTGATCCGATCACAAAGAAGAAAAGAGTAAAAAAGAAAGGAAAAAGAGAGATAGTCAATTAGTAAAGCTGTGTTTTACAGCGTTTGTGCTGTTTTTAAGCACTTTCTTTGAACAATTACAGTATAGCGTGGTTTTCGTCAAAATGCAAGAAAAAATGTTCGGCAGTTTGTATAAAAATACTATAAAATTTTTCGGCGGGAATTGTGCTTTGCGTTGAGCGTGTGAAAAACCGCCATCTCTCAAACCGCTTCGTTTGTGAAAAATCGCGTCTGGTGGAAATCTATCCCTTGACATATTGCTCATATTGTATATAATGAGTATATACAATAAAAGAGGGAGGGACGGCATGGACATCATAGTATCCAACATGGACAGCACGCCGATCTACGAGCAGATCACACGCCAGATCAAGGCGAAAATCCTCGGCGGAGAGCTGCAGCCGGGGGAGGCGCTGCCGTCTATGCGCCTGCTGGCGAAGGAACTGCGCATCAGCGTTATCACGACCAAGCGTGCGTATGAGGAGCTCGAGCGCGAGGGCTTGATCACCAGCCAGACCGGACGCGGCAGCTTTGTTGCACCGGTCAGCAGCGAACGTTTGCGGGAAGCGCAGCTTCGCACGGCAGAGCAGCACCTGACGGACGCTGTGCAGGCGGCAAGACTGGCCGGACTGTCTGCGGACGAGTTTGCAGAGCTGGCACGGACACTGTTTGAGGAGGAAGGATTATGAGAGAGAATGCACTGGAGCTGCACGGCGTCTGCAAGAAATACGGCGGCTTTGCGCTCCGCAATGTGGGATTTACCCTGCTGAGAGGCACGGTAATGGGTTTAATAGGAGAAAACGGTGCCGGAAAGACAACGACCATCAAGGCGGTGCTCGACCTCATCCGGCCGGACAGCGGCGAGATTACCGTGCTGGGGGGACACGGCTCGAATCTGTCCGTCCGTGAGAAGATCGGCGTGGTGCTCGAGGACGGCGGTTTCCCGAGCACGATGAGCGCCGCACAGGTGAGCACGCTGCTCGGCAGAGCGTACAAAAACTGGAACGCGGAGCAGTTTGCGTCGTACATCGAAAAATTCGGCATTGACCGAGAAAAGGCCATCAGGGACTACTCCAAGGGCATGAAAACCAAGCTGAATCTCGCGGCAGCGCTGTCGCATCATGCGGAGCTGCTGCTGCTTGACGAGCCGACGAGCGGCCTTGATCCGGTCGTGCGGGATGAGGTGCTCGATCTGCTGTACGACTTCATGCAGGACGAAAATCACGCGATCCTGTTGTCCAGTCATATCACGAGCGATTTGGATAAAATCGCGGACGAGATCACCTTCATCCACAAGGGCAAGGTGCTGCTGAGCGAGCCGCGCGACGAGCTGCTCGACACCTGCGGTATACTGCGCTGCACCGCCGATCAGCTGGATGCCCTTGACCCGTCCGCCGTGCGGGCAAAGCGCGTGGGCACGTTCGGCTGTGAAGCCTTGGTAAGACGTGACGGCGTACCGGAGAACTGGTCGGTTGAGCCGGTCAACATCGAACAGATCATGCTGTTCCTGACGAGAGGGGAGGACGCAAGATGAAAGCAATGCTGTATGCGGACTGGATGAATCTGCGCCGGTCGATGAAGGCGATTTTGATAGTGGTGGCTGTCATTGCGGTGGCTTCACTGACGTGGGAAAACAATGCGTCGTTCGTGTCGTTTATTCTGGTGATGCTGTCGCTGATGGTGCCCGCAACGCTGATGAGCAGTGACCGAGCCTACGGCTGGGATAAGCTCAGTCTGTCGCTGCCCATCTCCCGAAAAGACGTGGTGAGCAGTAAATTTGTGCTCTGTCTGCTGGTGAATCTGGTAACTTTCCTGCTGGGAACCGCGTACATTGCGAGTATGGATATTTTTTACGGCAATGCAATGGCAGAGAATATGCTCGGTCTGCTGGCGTGCGAAGCGGTTGGTCTGGCACTGACCGGCATTGACATGGCGCTCATCCTGCGGTTTGGTCCGGATCGCGGTCGGTATTTACTCCTTGCCGTGGTGTGGGTGCCGATCATCCTGCTGACCGTCGTCAAAAAGCATCCGGCGTTCAACAAACTCGTGCAGGCCGTCGGCAGCATAGACAGTTGGTCGGTCGGACAGCTTGCGGCGTTCTTTGGCGTACTAGTGATTGTCGGTGCCATCGTGTACGCGGTATGCTGGCGCATCGGTGTGGGCATTTACCGGAAAAGAGAGTTGTAAATGAATAAAATCCCTCTCGCTCCATATAAATAGGAACGGGAGGGACGGAGAATGAAGATTTTCAGCTTTACACTGCCTCTGGCGGTCGGTGGACTTGCGGCCTGGCTGACGATGGGCAGCATGTCGCAGTATGCGGCGCTGGTGCAGCCGCCGCTTGCACCGCCGGCGTGGATATTCCCCATTGCATGGACGATACTGTATGTGCTCATGGGCTGGGCGAGCCTGCGCGTGCGGCAGTCCGGTTCGCCGGAGCGAAGCAACGCGCTCGCGCTGTATTACACGCAGCTTGCAGTGAATTTCGTGTGGCCGCTGCTGTTTTTTCGCGTTGGACTGTACGGAACGGCGTTCTGGTGGCTGATTCTGCTGCTGGCACTCGTGCTCGTCACCGCAAGGGCGTTTTACCGCATTGACAAGCAGGCGGGATGGCTGCTTGTGCCGTACCTGGTCTGGCTGGTGTACGCGGCTTATCTCAATGCCGGAGTCTGGTTCCTGAATAAATGAAAAACGGGAGCAAATCGTGTGATTTGCTCCCGTTACGTTACTCATATCTCAGTTTTACATTTTCTGCATTGCACAGATCAACGTACTCCTTCGGCGGTTCGCAGTCGGTGATGAACGCGGTCAGGTCTTTGAGGTGGCAGAACGTGACGATCGCTTCCTTGCCGATCTTGGACGAATCGACCATGCCGTAGATGTTATCCGCGCGGTGAACAACGGCACGCTTGATCTCGGCTTCGAGGAAGGTGGTGTTGGTCATGCCTGCAGTCAGTGACACGCCGGTCGCGCCCATGAACGCCTTGTTGATACGCATGGTGGACAGCGCTTCGATCGCGGACAGGCCGACAAACGAATCCGTAGTCGGGCTGTAAATGCCGCCGAGCGAGATAATATTAAGGTTATCGTACTTGGAGGCCTCGCTCAGCGCACCGAGCGAGTGGGTGATGATCGTAATCCGCTTTTTTGCCACAAGAAACCGCAGCAGACACAGGGTGGTCGTGCCGGAGTCGATAAAAATGGTATCGCCATCCGCGACCTCCTCGGCGGCCAGACGGCCGATGAGAGACTTGTCGATCTGGTTGAGACCCGAACGGATGGGCGTCGGCACGGCACCGGACGGCACCGTAGCGGTCACGCCGCCGTATACCTTGGTGATGTGGCCGCGCTGCTCAAGCTCGTTCAGGTCGCGGCGGATGGTATTCTTGGACACGCCAAAAACCTCGCACAGCTCGTCAATGCTGACGGTCTCGCGCGAGATGACATATTGCTCTATCGAATTGAGACGGCTGACTTTCATATTCACAGCTCCCACATAATAATATCCGCCTAGTAGTATCCGAATGTATCCACAATGTTTTCTTTAGTTTATCAAATTTGTAACCAAATGTCCACCGCTCCAAAGAATGAGAATATGGCATGGATTTGGCGGAAAAGGTCGGAAATACATGAAAATTCGCGGCGAAGAAGGGAAGAAAGTGAGAAAAATCCGTAAAACCGCATTTCGAAAATAATTTCTGGCAGTGAGCGGGGAGAGAAGCGCTAACCCGTCTGCGGGGAGAGGGATACGCAGACAAACAGCAGAAACAGGACGGGATACCCCTTTTGAAAATATATTTTTACCGTTTTGCAAGAGGTTTCCCAACAAAATAAATACATATAACCAGCAGATAACCAACAAATTACCTAATTTTACTCGAAATAAATTAGATATTTTCCATAAGGCGTTTGAATGAAATTGGAATTTTGCGAACAAATGCAGGAATTTCGGTTGAAATTTTGGCGGTTTGGTGATACACTTGTATTCGTAAAACAGTGGCATTGTGCCGCTGTACGCTGGAACCTGTTCCGCGGAGAGAAAATTATATTTTGAATTAGGCAGGTGTATGCAATGCAGAAAGCAGAAAAGATGCAGGAGCTTCGTGTATTTGCTCAGGAAATCCGTGTGGAGACCCTGAAGACCGTCGGTTCGCTTGGCTTCGGCCACGTTCCGGGTGCAATGTCCGTTATTGATGCGCTGGCAGTTCTGTACGGCGAAGTAATGAAGGTTGATCCGAAGAACCCGCATTGGGAAGATCGTGACTGGTGCGTACTGTCCAAGGGCCACGCTGGTCCGGCTATGTACGCTACCCTCGGTCTGAAGGGTTTCTACCCGATCGAGGACGCTTATACCCTTAATCAGCCGCACACCAACTTCCCGTCCCATACCGACCGCACCAAGACCCCCGGTGTTGACCTGACGACCGGTTCTCTCGGTCAGGGCATGTCCACCGCTACCGGTGCTGCTCTGGGCAACAAGCTCGACGGCCGCGACAGCCACGTATTCGTATTCGTTGGCGATGGCGAGTGCGATGAGGGCCAGGTTTGGGAGGCTGCTCAGTTCGCAGCTCACTACAAGCTGGACAACCTCGTTTGCTTCGTAGACGACAACAAGTACCAGCTCGACGGTGCTGTTGACAAGGTTATGAGCCACGGCAAGGGCATCGGTGCTAAGTTCGCAGCATTTGGCTGGAACGTTATCGAGCTGCAGGACGGCAATGACGTAGAGCAGATCTACGACGCTGTTCAGCTCGCTTACGACACCAAGGGCGTACCGACTTGCATCGTCCTGAACACCGTTAAGGGCCTGGGCGCCACCTTTGCTGAAGGCACTGGCGCGCACTCCTCTCAGCCGACTAAGGAGCAGTGGGATGAAGCCATTGCTGCTGCTGAGAAGAAGCTCGCTGAGATCAAGGCACAGTAAGGGAGGGTATTGAACATGAGCTTTACTTTGATTGGCAAGCACGAGAAGGATTCTCGTAACAACCGTGACGGTTACGTTACCGCTATGCTGGACCTGATGGAGAAGGACAGCAAGGTTATGCATGTTGACTGCGACCTCGAGAACTGCATCAATACCGGCAAGCTGGCTAAGGCTTTCCCGGAGCAGACCGTAAACGCAGGTATCGCAGAGGCTAACGCTATGGGCGTTGCTGCAGGTCTGGCTGCTACCGGCCGCACCGTATTCATGCACTCCTTCGGCTGCTTCGCTTCCCGCCGTGCATTTGACCAGGCATTCATGTCCGCAGCTTACGCTAAGCTGCCGGTACACGTTATCGGTTCCGACCCCGGCGTATGCGCTGCATACAACGGCGGTACCCACATGCCGTTCGAGGACTGCGCTCTGTACATGTCCGTACCGGAAGCAGTTGTTATCGACCCGGTTGACTACGCTCAGATCAACTGCCTGACCAAGAAGCTGGCAGCATCCGGCAAGTTCTCCTACATGCGCATGATCCGTAAGGGCTTCACCACCGTTTACGGCGATGGCTCTGACTTCGAGATTGGCAAGGGCGTTACCCTGAAGGAAGGCAAGGACGTAGCTATCATCGCTTCCGGCATCATGGTAGACGAGGCGCTGAAGGCTCAGGAGCAGCTGGCTGCTGAGGGTATCTCTGCCAAGGTTATTGATATGTTCACCTGGAAGCCGCTCGACGAGCAGCTCATCCTCGATTCCGCTGCTGAGTGCGGCGCTATCGTAACCGCTGAGAACCATCAGGTAAAGGTTGGTCTGGGTTCTGCTGTTGCTAACGTTGTTATCAAGAACAACCCGGTTCCGATGGAGATGGTAGGCGTTGAGGATCGCTTCGGTCAGGTAGGCGCTGAGTCCTTCCTGCGCGAGGAGTACGGTCTGACCGCTGCTCACATCGTAGAGGCTGCTAAGAAGGCTATCGCTCGCAAGAACGGCTAAGTTTTCCTCGCAGATACGCGAAGTAAAATTGCATCGAAAAGCGTTCCGACGTATGTCGGAACGCTTTTTTGTCGTTACATTGCACAGAAGCAAACGCAGATTTTGCATGGTCTGGAAATAGACAATATCACCCAAATCTGCTACACTGTAAGCACAACAGTAAAAGGAGGAGGTGTACCACATGAAAAAACGGTACATAGCAGGATTGACACTGGCTCTTGTGGGGATTTTGAGCGGGTGCGGACAGCCGGCGGCAGACAACACAATCAGCCTTACACCGGTGGAGGAAACGACCGCAGACCAGAGTGGCAGACTGATTGAGTATAATTTTTCCGGCCACAGGAGCGAAGCCGAGGGCGTATTGTTTGGCTGTTATATATGGGATGGCAGCACATGGCAGAAAGATGAGGATGCCACGTTTGGGTTGCGTTGTTCGGCGACACTGGGCAGCGGCAAGGGCACGATCAAATTCGAGCGTGACGGCGATGCGGCGAATGCGAACTATAAGATTGGAATGGATTCGCCACAGCTTGGCGGATATGCACAGGTTATGGATTCGCCCGAGAGAAACAGTCTGCCGATGGAGGGATTGACGGCAACTGTTGCTGCATGGGAGGAACCTGTCAATGGCTTGGCAGTCGACACGGAAATTCCGTTGCTCGTGCGTGTGTTCCGCACGGACGGTACGATCATTCCGGTATCTATTGATGCGTTTTCGGAACCGGAAAACAGCAAAGCCGTACAGAAAAGTGTGTATGCGGAAGCGTACACTGTAATTTTCTGCTATGAAATGTAAATGCTGAAACGGAGGTGTACCACATGAAAAAACGATACGCAGCAGGACTGGCACTGGCTCTTGTGGGGATTTTGAGCGGGTGCGGACAGGCAGAGACACAGCCGGCGGATAATACGATTTCCATCACGCCGGTGGAGCGGAAAACCGATGGACCGCAGATGGATATGGCGGTGAAGTACGATTTTGCCGGCAATCATGCGGATGTAAACGGAATGGAGTTCCGGCGTTACATCTGGGACGGCAGCGCATGGGAGAACGAGGGCGGGACGTTTACCGTTAATTTGGATAAAGTCGAAGAAAACGAGGGAACGATTCGATTTCAGCCGGAGAGTGATGTACTCAATGCGGAATATATCGTTATCATTGATGCGCAGACACCGGAATCGGGAAATTCTATACAGTTTGCGGAATCTCCTGCGCTGAGCGGTCTGCCGACGGAGTGGCTGACCTCGGCGGTGGCCATGCAGGAGGAAAAGATTGACGATCTGGCGCTCGATGTAGAGATTCCGCTGCTTGTACGCACATTCCGTACAGACGGAACACAGATTCTGGTGGCGATTGACGCGTTCGCTGACCCGGAAAACAGTTCGGCGGTCAAATACAGCAGCTATGCGGAGGCATATACTGTGAAATTTGTAAAGAACGATACTCTATAAAATGAATGCCCTGACCTCTCGTCAGGGCATTTTTTCTCTTTACGCCAACCGCGAATTTCACTATAATAGAGGGAGCGGAAAGGGGAGAGAACCATGTCCCAAACAGACAGCCCACTGGGTACAGCACCGGTCGGCAAGCTGGTTCTGCAGCTTGCGATACCGGCGATGCTGGCGCAGTTTGTCAATATTCTATACAGCGTGGTCGATCGCATGTATGTCGGCCACATCGCGGGTGCGGGCGATGCGGCGCTGGCGGGTGTCGGCGTGTGCGCGCCTGTGGTGACCATGATTACCGCCATCGGTGCGCTCATCGGCTTCGGCGGCGGACCGCTGATGAGCATCCGCATGGGGCGGCGCGACATGGGCGGTGCCCGCCAGATCATCACGAACAGCTTCTACCTATTGCTGGCGCTGAGCGTGCTGGCGACCGTGCCGCTGCTTATTTTCAAGCGGCAGATCCTGTTCACCTTCGGCTGCAGCGAGCTCCTGTGGGACTACGCGCAGGCGTATTTTACGACCTACGTTTCCGGCACTGTGTTCGCATTGCTGAGCTACGGACTCAATCAAATTACAATGAGTCAGGGATTTTCCGGTACCGCAATGCGGTCTGTTATGCTCGGAGCGGCCGTAAATATCGCACTTGACCCGGTGTTCATTTTTGCGCTGCACATGGGCGTGCGCGGAGCCGCTCTTGCAACCGTGCTGTCGCAGGCGTGCTCGACGGCGTACATTCTGCGGTTCCTGTTCAGCGGCAGAGCCGCTGTCCGCATTACCCGTCAGCCGGTCAATTTCGGCTGGATACGCCGTATTGTGCAGGTCGGTCTGTCGCCTGCGCTCATCATCGCGCTGGATAACGTGCTGCTCATCTCCATCAACGTCATGCTGCGCAAATACGGCGGCGCAGACAGCGATATGCTCATCGCGTGTGCCGCCATCATGCAGAGCTTCATGCTCGTTATCACCATGCCGCTCGGCGGAATTACAGCGGGTACGCAGTCCATTCTCGGCTATAACTACGGCGCGTGCGACGAAAAACGCGTCATGAAGGCGTTTCGGTGCATTGTGCTGCTGTGCCTCGTGTTCTGCGGCATCATGTTCCTGCTCGCGCAGACGGTCTCGGGTGCTTTTGTCAAAATCTTCACCAAAGACCCGGCGTATATTGATATGGCGGCGTATATGATCCGCACCTACTCGCTCGGCGTGCTCGGACTGACCATCCAGTACCCGTTCGTGGACGGCATGACCGGCATGGGCCTTGTCAAATGGGGACTGACGTTTTCCATGCTCCGCAAGGGCATTTTCCTCGTCAGCGTGTTCATCCTGCCGCCGATTTTCGGGGCAACAGCCGTTATGTTTTCCGAGCCGCTGTCGGATGTCGTGTCGGCGGTGTTCTCCGGCTGCGCGGCCATGTTCCTCTTGCCGAAGCTGGTGGCGAAACAATGCTGCAAGTAGAGTGAAGAGCATGAGAAGTTTAACCTTCTTCATATTGTTACATTACACATAAAATCTAAATCCTAGGGTGCGACGACTCGGCGCACCGTCTGTAACCCGTCTGCACAGACCTAACCGTAGGGGCGAACATTGTTCGCCCGAGAACCGTTTGATTTTACGTTGTGTGGGAGCACAATGTGCTCCCCTACGGGGGTAACATGTACTAATCGTTAGATGCGGTGCGCCGAGGTCGTACCCCAGGGCACCTTCTTTTGCCCTTTGGGCAATTCACCTTGTCGCACCCTGCGGTGTACCTTTATGATAATATGAAAAACGGAGAAACACGATGAATCATTACGTTCATTCTCCATCTTCCATCCTCCATTCTCAATTACTTCCCGCTCTTTGTACAAACTACCCCTTTACGAACGCATTTTCACTCTGTATAATAAAGTAAGATAGAAAACTCTTTCCGTCGAACGGAACAAGAACGATAACGGAGGAACAGAACATGGACGTTAAGGAACGCGCACTGCAGGCACACGAAAAATGGGGCGGCAAGATTGAGGTCGTGGCCCGCTGTGAGGTAAACAGCAAGGACGATCTGTCGATCGCGTACACGCCGGGTGTTGCCGAGCCGTGCCTCAAGATCAAGGACGATCCGTCTCTCAGCTACAAGTACACGCGCCGCCACAATCTGGTTGCGGTCATCACGGACGGCACCGCGGTGCTCGGTCTGGGCGATATCGGTCCGATTGCCGGCATGCCGGTTATGGAGGGCAAGTGCGCGCTGTTCAAGGCGTTCGCTGACGTGGATGCGTTCCCGCTCTGTGTGGCTTCCAAGGATGTGGACGAGATCGTCCGCACCATTCAGCTGATCTCCGGCTCGTTCGGCGGCATCAACCTCGAGGACATCGCGGCTCCGCGCTGCTTTGAGATCGAGCGCCGACTCAAGGAGGTCTGCGACATTCCGGTATTCCACGATGACCAGCACGGCACGGCTGTCTGCTGCGGTGCGGCTCTGCTCAACGCCTGCCGCCTGACCGGCCGCAAGGTGGATGAGATCAAGATGGTCGTCAACGGCTGCGGCGCGGCTGCTATCGCCGTTACCAAGTTCCTGATGTTCCTCGGCGTCAAGCACATCACGATGGTTGAGCGCTTCGGCATCGTCTGCGAGGGCGATGAGCGTCTGAATCCGGCACAGCAGGAGATGGCCAAGGTCACCAACCGCGAGCACATGACAGGCACGCTGGCCGATGCTGTCAAGGGTGCAGATGTATTCTTCGGTATGTCGGCGCCGCAGGTGCTCACCGCTGAGATGGTCTCCACCATGGCAAAGGACCCGATGGTATTCGCTATGGCCAATCCGGTGCCCGAAATCTGGCCGGAGGACGCAAAGAAGGGCGGCGCTGCCGTTGTCGGCACCGGCCGTTCGGACTACCCGAACCAGATCAACAACGTGCTTGCGTTCCCGGGCATTTTCCGCGGCGCACTCGATGTTCGCGCAAGCGACATCAACGAGGAGATGAAGCTGGCAGCGGCTAAGGCGATCGCGGCCTGCGTTTCCGATGAGGAGCTGAACGCGGAGTATATCATGCCGATGGCGTTCGACAAAAAGGTCATCCGTTCGGTAGCCGATGCCGTTGCACAGGCTGCCCGCGATTCCGGTGTGGCCCGTATCTGAGCGCAGCAGACGAAAAGTTACAGATAAGACAAAATCAACCGCGCGGGAACAATCTCGCGCGGTTTTTGCGCAAAAGTGCGTGCACGCACACGCACAAGTTCGCGGAATGACAAAAACAGCGGATTGCACAACTCGGCTTTGTGAAAAAATGCGTTTGACATTTACAGTGCATAAGGGTACAATAAGAATAACAAAAATGCGTTTGTTCTGCGCAGACGCAGAGAGAAGATTATGGAGGGAATAACTATGTTAGATCCGAAGAAAGTAAGACTGGGTATCTGCCCGATCGGCTGGTCCAATGATGATATGTGGGATCTCGGCGACGAGAACACCTTCCAGCAGTGCATCTCTGAGATGAAGCTCGCTGGTTTTGACGGCTGCGAAGTAGGTCACAAGTATCCGGAGGACAAGACTGTCCTCAAGCACATGCTGGACGCACGCAACCTGACCATCGCTTCCAAGTGGTTCTCCTCTTTCCTGGTTGACAAGCCGTACGAAGAGGTAGAGGCTGAGTTCATCAAGGAGCTGGATTACCTGTCCTACGTTGGCGCTACCGCAATCAACGTATCCGAGCAGTCCGGTTCTATCCAGGGCCAGCTGGACACCCCGGTTCTGGACGACAAGAAGCGCGTTCTGACCGACGAGGAGTGGGATCGCTTCACCACCGGCCTGAACAAGCTGGGCAAGCTGTCCATGGAGAAGTACGGCATCCGCACCTGCTTCCATCATCACATGGGCACCGTATGCCAGACCGTTGAGGAGACTACCCGCCTGATGGAGAACACCGATCCGAAGTATGTATTCCTGTGCTTCGATACCGGCCACTTCACTTTCGCTGGCGAGGATCCGGTAAAGATGCTCGAGAAGTTTGCTGACCGTGTTGGCCACGTTCATCTGAAGAACATGCGTATGCCGCTGGTTGAGAAGGCTCGCGCTGAGCACTGGTCTTTCCTGGATGCAGTTCGCGCAGGCGCTTTCACCGTACCGGGCGATCCGGACGGCTGCGTAGAGTTCGACGCTGTATTCGATCTGCTTGACAAGGCTGGCTACACCGGCTGGATCATGGTAGAGGCTGAGCAGGATCCGGCTAAGGCTAATCCGTTCGAGTATGCTAAGATGGGCCGTGAGTACATCACTGCACACACCGGTCTGGGCGGCGAGGTTGTTCTGAAGAAGTAATTCTTCGCATATCGCGCAATAAAACACGAAACCGAGGGCGTTTGCCCTCGGTTTTTTGCGTTCAAAAAGGATATATGTCGTTAAGAACCGTTTGCACCGACCGGAAGCCTCCCCTGAAAGGAGGGGGGGACCGCCGAACGGCGGTGGAGGGGGTTGCCGTACCCATGGCAGAGGATTTCGCACGCTGCGGCGTGCGGGAATGTTGCCGCTGCGCGCGGCGGGCGCACAAGAGGGTAGACAACCTGCGGTTTTCCACCCTCTTGTGAATCACCCCTTTTCTCGCAAGGGCTTGGGTGCAGATGGTAGACTGCGTAAGCATGAAAAAGGGGAACGGCAGTCGGGTTACCGTTCCGTAGGGCAGACCAATGTGTCTGCCCATTTCTTTACCTATACGCAATGTCAGATACCTTTCTGCTACACATACGGTTTAGTCTACGCAGGCGCGGCATACCCGTGCCGCGCAACATTTTTACCTGTGCAGATTATCCAAATCCTGCGATTGCAGCCGGTTTGTGCCGGAAAACGAGTTGCGCGGCACTGTTATGCCGCGCGTAGCGGCAATCCCCGCCGCAGTCTACGGCGCAACTCTTCGCCCGGAAGCGGTGAACCGCCTGCGCGGTTCGGATGCCCCGAAAAACCGGTGCTGAAACCCCTCAGTCGCAGCAAGCTGCGCCAGCTCCCCTTTCGGGGGGAGCCTGCAACCGTCCGGAGGGCGCAAACCGCTTCGCCTTTTATTCATTTGCCGCTATATAAATCGTTGCAAATTCTCCGAAAATAGGGTAGAATAGTAAACAGGAATAGAATAAGGAGTGTGGAGCATGGAAGCACAGAAATATAAGCGCGTACTGATCAAGATCAGCGGCGAAGCCCTTGCGGGCGATAAGCATTTCGGCCTGAACTTTGATGTCATCGGTCCGGTATGCGATGTGATCAAAAAATGCAACGAAGAGGGCTGCGAGATCGGCATTGTTGTCGGCGGCGGCAACTTCTGGCGCGGCGTAAAGGACGGCGGCGGCAAGATGGAGCGCACCCGCGCGGACCACATGGGCATGCTGGCAACCACCATCAACGCACTGGCTCTGCAGGATGCTCTGGAGCAGCGCGGCGTGGACGTTCGCGTGCAGACTGCTATCGAGATGAACAAGATCGCTGAGCCGTACATCCGCTCGCGCGCGACCCGCCATCTGGAAAAGGGCCGTGTCGTTATCTTCGGCTGCGGCACCGGCTGCCCGTTCTTCTCGACCGACACCGCAGCGGTTCTGCGTGCGGCAGAGATCGGCGCGGATGTTATCCTGCTGGCAAAGAACGTAGACGGCGTGTACGATTCCGATCCGGCTGTCAATCCGGATGCCAAGAAGTACGACCACCTGAGCTACATGGACGTGCTCAATCAGGGTCTCGGCGTTATGGATTCCACGGCAACCTCGCTGTCCATGGATAACCATATCCCGATTCTGGTATTCGCGCTTTCCGACCCCGAAAATATTCACCGCGCTGTTAACGGCGAAAAGATCGGCACGATCGTTGAGGAGGTAAAATAATGAAGGAACAGATCAAGTCCCACGAGGCAAAAATGCAGAAAACGCTGGACGTGCTCTCCAAGGAGCTGGCAGCAGTCCGCGCAGGCCGCGCAAACCCGGCGGTTCTCGATAAGATCACCGTTGAGTATTACGGTGCACCGACCCCGCTGAATCAGGTTGCGGCAATTTCTACGCCCGACCCGCGCACGCTGGCCATCCAGCCGTGGGACGGCTCGGTGCTCAAGGCCATCGAGAAGGCGATCCAGGTCTCCGACCTCGGCATCAACCCGCAGAACGACGGCAAGCAGATTCGTCTGAACTTCCCGCCGCTGACCGAGGAGCGCCGCAAGGAGCTCATCAAGGGCGTTTCCAAGACCGGTGAGGAGGCAAAGGTTGCGCTCCGCAACATCCGCCGCGATGCACTGGACAAGTTCAAGGCAGCGCAGAAGAAGAGCGAGATCACCGAGGACGAACTGCACGACGGCGAGGACAAGATGCAGAAGCTGACCGATAAGTACGTCAAGGAAATCGACGCTATGGTCGCTAAGAAATCTAAGGAACTCGCAGAGGTTTAATCCAGGGGGAAGTCCGCTGCCTGCAGCGGCATGAAATCGGATTTTCGCAGAAAATCCGTAAAAAGCGGGAGCATGTATCTCGCTTTTTACACAAGGGAGCATAGCTGTGTGCCGCAAAGCGGCGCGCAGATGTGCTCGCAGGACGTATCCGAGCGTATGCTCGGTACGTTTCGATCGACCGAAAACGTGTTTTCGGTCGAGGAGCGAAGCGACATTGGGGGCGGCGGATTCGTCGCCCTTTTGCATGAAATTGGCAGGAAAACCTGCCGCAAGAGGGACAAACAGGGAGGAAACAGGTTGGGTCTGTTCACACGAAAAAAGAAGGATAACGCGCCCGAAAACCGTTCGGTGCCGCGTCATATTGCGGTCATCATGGACGGCAACGGCCGCTGGGCCAAGAAACGCGGTCTGCCGCGCAAGGCCGGTCACAAGGTCGGCGCGGAGACGTTCCGCACCATTGCCACCTACTGCAAGGACATCGGCGTGCAGTATTTCACGGTTTATGCATTCTCTACCGAAAACTGGAAGCGTCCGCAGGATGAAGTCGATGCGCTGATGAACCTGTTCCGCTCCTATCTGAAGGAAGCGGCGGAAACCATGTTCGAGCGCGGCGTTGCCGTGCGCGTGTTAGGCGATCTGACCGTTCTGCCGGAGGATATCCGCGCGCAGATCGCGGAGGTGGACGAGATTGCCGATCGGCTTGGTCCGGACGCGGCAACAGCCTCGCTGTGCATCAATTACGGTGGCCGTGACGAGATCAAAAACGCCGTCCGCGCCATCGCGGAGCAGGTGAAGAACGGCGAGCTGGCACCTGAGGATATCACCGAGGATACCATCACCGCCAACCTGTACACCGCGCACATGCCCGATCCCGACCTCATCATCCGTCCTTCGGGCGAGATCCGCACGTCCAACTTCCTGCTGTGGCAGTCCGCCTACTCGGAGTATTACTTCACCGATGTGCTGTGGCCGGACTTCAAAACCACCGATCTGGATGCGGCAATCGACAATTTTAACAACAGAAACCGTCGTTTCGGCGGCGTATAATATCCAATTAGGGTGATAAACGTATGAAAGCAAGAGTATTGTTTGGCGTGTTCGGCTTTGTCTTTGTGCTGCTGGCGCTGTATGTGTTCCCGCCGATTGTGCTGGAGCTTGTCGTGGCGGCGCTGTGCGTGTTCGCCACCTATGAGGTGCTCGGCTCGACAAAACTGGTGCGCAACCACTTGGAACTGCTGCTCGCAATGGCCGTCTCGCTGGGACTGGCTGTCGGTCATTTCAGCATTCTGCCGCTGTCGCTTACGAGCGTCATGCAGGGTCTGGTGCTGGTGCTGCTGTTCGGCTCGTTCGCCATCGAACTGAAATATCACGACGTCATGAAGGCTTCGCAGGTCTCGTGGGCATTTTTCGGCGGACTTGTCGTGCCGTACCTGCTGCTCAGTCTGCTGCGTATTTTCCAGATGCACTACCACCACGGTCCGTTCATCGTGCTGCTGCCGCTGCTTGCTGCCTGGGGCGCGGACACCTGTGCTCTGTTCTCGGGCATGCTGTTCGGCAAGCATAAGCTGGCGCCGGTCGTCAGCCCGAAAAAGACGGTAGAGGGCGCCGTCGGCGGCGTGGTCGGCGGTGCCGTCCTCGTGCTGATCGCGGCTTTGATTATGAACCGGACGCTTGACCTTGAAATGCCGCTCTGGTCGGCGGTCGTGCTCGGCGCAGTCGGCGCGGTGCTTGGAGAGATCGGCGACCTGTCGTTCTCGGTCATCAAGCGCCAGACCGGCATTAAGGATTACGGACATATTTTCCCGGGCCACGGAGGAGTGCTGGATCGCTTCGACAGCGTGCTGTTCGTAGCGCCTTTCGCGGAGCTGCTCTTTAGAGTCATTTGGTAATTGAAAATTGAGAATGGAGAATGGGGAATTGTGGTATCGTGCTTTGCGCGATGATTAAATTCCGCCCTTTGGGCGGCACCATAATTTTCAATTTTCCATTTTCAATTCTCCATTATCCCCAATCGTTTAACAGGAGAAAAATAATGAAGAAGATTGCGATTTTAGGTTCAACGGGTTCGATCGGCACGCAAACGGTCGATATTCTGCCTTCGATCGACGCCGAAGTCATCGCATTGACGACCAACCGGCGCATAAACTTATTGGAGGAGCAGGCGCGTGCCCTGCATCCGAAAATGGTCTGCGCGATGGATGAAAACGCAGCAAAGACGCTGAAAATCAAGCTGGCAGACACAAATATCGAGGTTCTGACCGGCATGGACGGTCTGATCGCCTGTGCTGCGGAGAGCGGCGCGGACATCGTGGTAACGGCGGTTGTCGGCATGGTCGGCCTGCTGCCGACGATGGCGGCCATCAAGGCGGGCAAGGACATTGCGCTGGCGAACAAGGAGACGCTCGTGTGTGCGGGCGGTCTGGTGATGAGTGCCGCAAAGCAGTACGGCGTGCGCATCCTGCCGGTGGATTCCGAGCATTCGGCGATCTTCCAGTGCGTGCAGGCGGCAAACGGCAACCCGATTGATAAAATCCTGCTGACCGCGTCCGGCGGTCCGTTCTTTGGCAAAAAGTTCGAGGAAATGCGTGGCATGACGCGCGAGCAGGCGCTTGCACACCCGAACTGGAGCATGGGTGCAAAGATCACGATCGACTCTGCGACTATGATGAACAAGGGTCTGGAGCTGATCGAAGCCATGTGGTTGTATGATCTGCCGCCGGAGGACATCGAAATTGTCGTCCACCGCGAGAGCATTGTGCACTCGGCGGTGGAGTTTGCGGACGGAGCGGTAATCGCGCAGCTCGGTCTGCCGGATATGCGTCTGCCGATCCAGCTGGCGCTGACATGGCCGCAGCGTGTGCCGTGCAAGGTGCCGCGCATGTCGCTCGCGGAGGTCGCAAAGCTGACGTTCTATGCACCCGACTATGAGGCGTTTCCGGCGCTGAATCTGGCAAAGCACGCCGCCTCTCTCAAGGGCGACCGCGGCGCTGTGCTCAACGGTGCAAATGAGGCCGCAGTCGGTCTGTTTTTGAACGGCAAGATCGGTTTTACCGACATCGCAGAGCGCGTTGCATACGCACTCGATACCATTCCGTACAAGAAGGACATCACGCTGGACGACGTTCTGGCGGCGGACAAAGCCGCGCGCGAGATCGTGCTCGGCTGACCGAAAGGAGCTACGCTTTGCTGCAAATCATTCTGGCAATCCTCGCCTTCGGTGTGCTGGTCATCGTGCATGAGTTCGGACATTTCATCACCGCCAAGCGCGGCGGTGTGCAGGTCAACGAATTTTGGATCGGCATGGGCCCGACCCTCCTCAAGCACGAGTACCACGGCACGCTGTACTGTCTCAAGCTGCTGCCGTTCGGCGGCGCGTGCGTCATGGAGGGCGAGGACGGTGAAAGTGAAAATGAGCACGCCTTCGGTAAGGCGAAGCTGCCGCGGCGCATGCTCATTGTGTGTGCGGGCGCGCTGATGAATTTCCTCGTGGGATTCCTTATCGTGCTGGCGGTCATGCGTCCGAACGGACCGAACGGCGGCTATATCGTCTCCACCATCAGCGAGGTCAATCCGGCGAGCACCGCCGCCGCAGACGGCGGTCTGGAGGCAGGCGACGAGATTCTCAAGATCGACGGCTACCACATCCTCGTGCGGACGGATTTCGATACCGCGCTTGCGCGCACCGGTTCGACCACGCATGAAATTACCGTGCGCCGCAACGGCGAAAAGGTGACGCTGCCGTCCGTCAAGCTCGAAGCGGCGGTCACGGATGCGAACGGCAACAAGCGCATCGGCATCACCTTTGCGGAGCTGCCCGACAGCCTTGGCATGCACCTCAATATGAGCGTGCGCACCGCCGTCAACTACGCGCGGCTCGTCTGGTCGAGCGTGGGCATGCTCGTCAGCGGACAGGTCGGCGTGGATCAGCTTTCCGGTCCGGTCGGCGTGGCCGAGGTCATGGCAGATACCGCCAAGTACAGCATGATTTCGTTCTTCCAGCTTGTGGCATTTATCTCGATCAACCTCGGCGTGATGAACCTGCTGCCGCTGCCCGCACTGGACGGCGGTCGGCTCGTGTTCCTCATCATCGAGGGCATTCGCCGCAAGCCCGTGCCGCCCAAGTACGAGGGCTATGTGCACGCGGCAGGACTCATGCTGCTGCTTATGCTGATGGTGTATGTGACCGGGCAGGACGTACTGCGCATTTTTATGCGCAGTAATTGAGAATTGAGAATGGAAAATGAATGTGCGGCGCAAAGCGCGATACCACAATTCTTCATTCTCCATTTTCCATTTGTGAGAGGTTAGAGCTATGAAAATAACAAAGCAAATCAAGATAAGGGACGTATTGGTTGGCGGCGGCGCTCCCATTGCGGTGCAGTCCATGACTAACACGGACACGCGCGACGCGCAGGCTACTCTGGCACAGATTCGCGCACTGGCGGACGCGGGCTGCGACATTGTTCGCTGTGCCGTGCCGGATATGCAGGCGGCGGAGGCGCTGCGCGAAATCTGCGCGAACTCGCCGCTGCCGGTGGTGGCGGACATCCACTTTGACTATCGTCTCGCGCTGGCGGCGATCGAGTCCGGCGTGGACAAGATCCGCTTGAATCCGGGCAACATCGGCGGCGCAGACCGCGTACAGGCGGTTGTGAAGGCGGCAAAGGCACGCCGTCTGCCGATTCGTATCGGCGTAAACTCCGGCTCGGTGGAGAAGCACATCCTCGAGAAATTCGGCGGGCCGACACCTGAGGCCATGGTGGAAAGTGCGCTGTACCATGTTGGTCTGCTCAACGACTGCGATTTTGACGATATCTGCATTTCCATCAAGTCGTCCTCGGTGCCGAACACCATGCAGGCGTACCTGCTGGCGAGTGAAAAGACCGACTATCCGCTGCACCTCGGCGTGACCGAGGCGGGCACCGAGTACATGGGCACGATCAAGTCGGCGGCGGGCATCGGCGGTCTGCTGGCGCTCGGCGTGGGCGATACCATCCGTGTGAGCCTGACCGATGATCCGGTCAAGGAGGTCTACGCGGCAAAGGCGATTCTCAAGGCTGTCGGCAGAGCGGAAGAGGGCATCAACGTGGTTTCCTGCCCGACCTGCGGCCGCACGCGCATCAACCTCATCGACATTGCCAAAGAGGTCGAGCAGCGCTGCCAGAGCATTCGCGGCAAGAAGATGAAGGTAGCTGTTATGGGCTGCGTGGTAAACGGTCCCGGCGAAGCGCGTGAAGCCGATCTCGGCATTGCGGGCGGCGACGGCGTCGGTCTGATCTTCCGCCGCGGCGAGATCATCAAAAAGGTGCCGCAGGAGCAGCTTGTGGATGCACTGATGGACGAAATCGCACATTATGAAGGAGAATAATCGTGGCTGGAAAGCTGATTGATATTTTTCAAAACTGCAAATGTGTAAATGAGGAGAAGCACCTTGCCGCAGGCGAGGTGCGTTCTCTGGCATTTGGGGATAATAACACGGTGATGGTCGTGGAACTCAGTCTGCATGAGGTTGTCAGCCGCAAGGTGATTGCCAAGGCGGAAAAGCAGATCGCGGACACCTACGGTCTTGACCGTGTGATGATCGAGCCGCGCTACAACATGCCGGGTGAGCTGTCGAACGCGTACATCAAGTCGCTGTATGACGACATGGCGTACCGCATGCCGTCGGCCAAGGGTCTGCTCGACCATACCAAGTGGGAATTTGCGGACGGTGCGCTCCAAATCCCGATGGACGAGGTGAGCGAAAAGCATTTCGCAAACGCACTGCGGCATCTGGAGGCGCGGATTCAGCGGGAGCTGGGGAGAAGCTGTCCGGTGCACGCGGTCCGCGCGGATGCACAGGATTTTGCACCCGCACCCGAGCAGGAGGAGAGCCGCGAGGAAATTCTGCACAAGGCTGTGGAGCAGGCGGCGGCAGCCGCGGCGGAAACGCCCAAGCCGAAAAAGCCGCGTCCGGCGCCGCAGCAGCATACCGGCTATCAGCGCCCGCGCGCCGAGAAGGTGCGCGAGGACGATCTCATTTTCGGCAAGCTGATTCAGGACCCCATTGTTTCGGTCAACGAGGCGATTGCCGCCTATGATATGGTGACGATTCAGGGCGAGGTGTTCTTCACCGACAGCAAGGACATCCACAGCAAGAAAACCGGCAAGGATTATGTTAAGATTGCGTTTGATATGACCGACCGCACCAATTCCGTGCGCGTTTCCAAGTTCCTTGCGGCGGACAAGGCGGGCGATACGGCATCTAAAATCAAGAAGGGACTCTACTGCACCGTGCAGGGCAAGATGGTGTACGACACCTTTGCCAAGGAGATGGTGCTCGAGCCGACCGGCATCGTCAAGGCGAAAAAGCCCGAGCGTAAGGACACCTACGAGGGCATGAAGCGCGTCGAGCTGCACCTGCACACCAACATGAGCGCGATGGACGGCATGAGCAGCACCGCGTCTCTGCTGTGCCGCGCCGCAAAGTGGGGACACCGCGCGATGGCGATCACCGACCACGGTGTGGCGCAGGCGTTCCCCGAAGCACTGCACGCGCAGGAGGGCAAGCAGAAGGACATCATCGGTGACATGAAGATCATCTACGGCATCGAGGCGTACTACATCAACGACGAGAACAGTATTTCGGTCGTGCGCGGCAGGAGCGCCGAGCCGCTTGACGGTACGTTCATCGTATTCGACCTTGAGACCACCGGACTCAATCCGGCGAGCGAGGAGATCACCGAGATTGCCGCTGTGCGCGTTGTGGAGGGCGAGATTCGCGATTCCTTCCAGACCTATGTCAACCCGCACAAGCCGATTCCGCCGGAAATCACCGAGCTGACCGGCATTTCGGACGAGACGGTAGCAGACGCGCCCGACCTCGACAAAGCCGTGCCGGAATTCCTCGCATGGGCAGGCGAGGGACAGTACCCGCTTGTGGCGCACAACGCAGGCTTCGATATGGGTTTCCTGCGGACGGCCTGCCAGAGACTGGGCATCGAGCGGGAGTTTACAAGCATTGATACCCTCGAGATGAGCCGCCTGATGCTGCCGCACATGCACAAATTCAAGCTGAACATTCTGGCGAAGGAGCTGCAGGTCGGCCCGTTCGAGCACCACCGCGCGAGCGAGGATGCCGCCGTGCTCGGCCGCATTTACGTCAAGCTGCTGAAAAGGCTCAAGGAGGAGATGCACGCGGTTACGACTGCGGATATCAATCCGGTGCTGGCGGCAACAACCGACCGCAAGAACAAGCTGAAAAACCTGCCGCGCTATCATTTTATCATTCTGGTGAAGAACCAGGCGGGACTGCGAAACCTGTATCAGCTGATTTCCAAGAGCTTTCTGGAATATTACAACAAGCGCCCCATTATGCCGCGCAGCGAACTCATCCGTCACCGTGAGGGACTGATTTTCGGCTCGGCGTGTGAGGCGGGCGAGGTGTTCCGCGCACTGACCAAGGGCGAGCCGTGGGAGGAGATCAAGCGGCTGGCGTCGTTTTACGACTATCTGGAGATTCAGCCGATCGGCAATAACAACTTCATGATCGCAAAGGGTATGGCGAAGGACGAGGAGCAGCTGCGCGACTGGAACCGCGATATTCTCCGTCTGGCGGATGAATTGGGGAAACCGTGCTGCGCCACCGGTGACGTACATTTCCTTGAACCCGAGGATGAGGCGTTCCGCCGTATTCTGATGGCGGGTCAGGGCTTCTCCGATGCGGACAATCAGGCGCCGCTATACTTTAAGAGCACGGATGAAATGCTGAAGGAATTTTCCTATCTCGGTGAGGACCGGGCGTATGAGGTGGTCGTGAAGAACACCAACATGATCGCCGACATGTGCGACGTGATTCGTCCGGTGCCGAGGGAAAACTACCCGCCGCACATCGACGGCTGTGAGGACGACCTGCGCAACATGTGCTACGAAAAGGCCAAGCGTATCTACGGCGATCCGCTGCCCGAGCCGGTGCAGGCGCGGCTTGACCGTGAGCTTGGCTCCATCATCGGCAACGGCTATGCGGTTATGTACATCATCGCGCAGAAGCTGGTTACCAAGTCGCTCGCGGACGGCTATCTGGTTGGCTCGCGTGGTTCGGTCGGCTCGTCGCTCGCGGCGTTCATGTCGGATATCACCGAGGTAAATTCGCTCGCCCCGCACTATCTGTGCCCGGACGACAAATATCTCGAGTGGCACGAGGAATACTCCTGCGGTGTCGATCTGCCCGATAAGATCTGCCCGAAATGCGGCAAGCCGCTCACCAAACAGGGCTTCAACATTCCGTTCGAGACCTTCCTCGGCTTCGAGGGCGACAAGGTGCCGGATATCGACCTGAACTTTGCGGGCGAGTATCAGTCGCGCATTCACTGGTACACCGGCGAGATCTTCGGACACGACCATGTGTTCCGAGCGGGCACCATCGGCACGGTTGCTGAAAAAACCGCGTTCGGCTACGTTAAAAAGTACATGGAGGAGCGCGGCGTTGAGTGCTCCCGCGCGGAGGAAAATCGCCTTGCCGCAGGCTGCACGGGCGTGCGCCGCACCTCGGGTCAGCACCCGGGCGGCGTTGTCGTTGTACCCAAGGAGATTGAGATTTACGACGTCTGTCCGATTCAGCATCCGGCAGACGACCCGGATTCCGAAATCATCACCACCCATTTCGAGTATCACTCCATTGACGCGAACCTGCTCAAGCTGGACGAGCTGGGACACGATGACCCGACCATTATCAAGCATCTGGAGAACCTCACCGGCGTAAACGCGCAGGAGATTCCGCTCGACGACCCGGAGACCATGAGCCTGTTCCACTCATGCAAGGCACTCAAGTACAAGGGCGAAAACCCGGATACCGACCCGATCCTCGGTGACCTCGGCTGTGTGGCCGTGCCCGAGTTCGGAACCAAGTTCGTGCGCGGCATGGTCAAGGAGACACACCCGTCTACGTTCGCAGAGCTGGTTTCGATTTCCGGCCTGTCGCACGGCACGGACGTTTGGCTCGGCAATGCCGCAGAGCTGGTCCGCAAGGGCATTCCGCTGTCCGGCTGTATCTGCTGCCGAGACGATATCATGAACTACCTGATCCTGCAGGGCGTCAAGCCCAAGCTGTCGTTCAAGACGATGGAGTCCGTCCGAAAGGGCAAGGGACTGACCGAGGAAATGGAAGCCGCCATGAACGAGCAGCATGTGCCCGAGTGGTACATCGACTCGTGCAAGAAGATCAAGTATATGTTCCCGAAGGCGCACGCGGTCGCGTATGTCATGATGGCGTTCCGTATCGCGTGGTTCAAGGTGCACCGTCCGCTCGCGTTCTATTCGGCGTACTTTTCCATCCGCGCGAAAGGCTTTGATGCGTCCTGTATGATCAAGGGCGATAAGGTCTGTCTGGATAAAATGTCCGAACTGCGCCAGAAGGAGCGCGACAAGACGATTTCAGCGGCAGAAAAGGATATGATGACGACTTTGGAGGTCTGCCACGAGTTTTACAGGCGCGGATTTACGTTCGAGCCGATGGATGTTTATAAATCGGACGCAACGCGCTTTCTCGTAACGGAAACCGGACTGATTCCGCCGTTTACATCCATGCCGGGCATCGGTGAGCAGGCGGCGCTCAGCATCGTGGAGGAGAGAAAGAACGGTAAGTTCCTCTCGGCGGAAGAGCTGATCGTCCGGTGCCCGAAGGCGTCCAAGGCGGTCGTCGAGCTGCTTGAGCAGATCGGCGCGCTTGGCTCCATGCCGAAAACAACGCAGATGACCCTCTTTTAGAAAGGTGTGACGATTATGGCAAAGTACGAAAAGCATCTGACGGGAAATTTTGACGAGCTGCTGGAGCTTGTAACGGACGGCGTGCTGAACGGCAGCATGTCTGCGTCCTACGAGAACGGCTCGGATTGGACAAACGGCACGGTCCGCTGCGCGGTGCGCGTGTTCGAGCGTTACAGCTACATGGGCGGCAACCGCGTCAGCATGAATGTCACTCTGGTCGGCAACGACCGCGACCTGTTTCTCTCCGCCATCACTTCGGGCGGCAGTCAGGCCGTGTTCTTCAAGCTCAATACCCTCGGCGAGGAGAGTTTTCTGGAAAAGCTGGTGCCGATCGTGGAGAACTATGCAAGACGGTAAACATTCGTGCTGGTTCTGCTGGGGAGACAGCGCGCACGCCCTTCTGCGGGAAGCGCAGATATGCTATCCCTCTGTGTTCCCCAAAGCCGAGGTTTTCGGCCCGCAGGACGATCTCAGCGAAGGCACACTGCAAAACTGGAACAATCCGGCGGCGCGTGAGCAGATGCTTCGGGTACGCTATGCGGATTTTGATGCGGACACGTCCGATGCCTTCGTGCGCGAGAACGAGCGGGCGGCGACTGCGCTCGATACCGCGGATGAAATCGTGCTATGGACGGCGCAGGACTGCCCCGCAGAGCGGTGCATGATGCTGTCCCTGATCAACCGCTTGCAGGGAAGGGACGTTCCGATCTGGCTGGTCGAGGTGAGCGAGATGCCGCTCACCGAACTGCGCGAGCCAGAGGGCACGATCGGCGGCGCGACTGCCATCGCCGTCATGATGGATGATAAGATACCGTGGTATTGGCGGCTGTTCCGCCATCCGCTGACGTGGTGGTATCTGCGAAAACGCAAAAAGCTGGCGCGTCAGGAGACCCGCGCGGGCGGCACGGTGCGCTACGGCCTTGTCGGCGAGATGGAGTATCGCGCCGCGCCGTATTTCTGGGAAAAGCGGCGGCGGCTCACCGATGAGGAACGCCGGCGCGCCGCCGAACAGTGGGCGCAGCTTGTGCGTGAGGACGCGATGCTCCGCGCGGTCGTGAATGGGGAGGTGCGCTCGGTCGGTGAGGATTTCTACGACGAGATTATCCTTTCCTGCGTCAGCAAGACAGAAAAAACAGCGGCCGTCGCCATCGGCAGCGCAATGGCAAAGATCGATGCTGAAATGTGCAGCCGCGTCGGTGACCTGCTGATCTACCGCCGTCTGCGCGCGCTGGCAGATGCAGGACGGGTCGCGCTCGTGCGCACCGAGCCGCAGGAGGCTGGCGGCGCACCGTATTGGGGCGTCAGCGTCAAGCGCACCTGCTGAGCGAATGCAAAATAAGGACTTGACAGACCTTGGTTTGATATGGTATCATTTCATCGTGATAAAGTGATAAAGGAGCAGCGGAGCCATGAACCGTTTTCGTATTTCCACCCCGGAGGGTACCCGAGACCTGTTATTTTCCTCGTGCCGTGCGCTGCGGCAGACGGAAAACGCTGTGCGCGACGCGCTGGAGGAGCGCGGCTACAGCGAGATCATCACCCCGGCGGTTGAGTATTTTGATGTATTTGCGCAGGCAAACCCCGAGCTGGATCAGGATCAGATGCTGAAGATCATCGACAAGTCCGGCCGGATCTGCGTGGCGCGTCCGGATAACACCACGCCGATCGCGCGTATCGCGGCCACCCGACTGGATGACGCGGCGCTGCCGGTCCGCCTGTATTACAGCCAGAAGGTGTTCCGTTCGGTGTCCGGCGACCACGGCCACAAGGGCGAGTTTCTGCAGGTCGGCGCGGAATTTATCGGCGCGGACGGTCTGGAGGCCGACAAGGACATTCTCACGGCTGCGTTTGCCGCACTCAGCAAGACCGGCGCGGACAACTTCCGCGTAGAGCTTGGTCACGCTGAGATCTACAAGGCGCTGATGGATGAGCTTGGCGCGGATGCACAGTCCGCCGAGGGCATCCGCCGCCTGATCGAAAACAAGTCGTTTGCCGCGCTCGGTGACGCACTTGAGCCGTTTAAGGGCAAGCCCGCCGCAAAGGCGCTCAGCGCTATGCCGAACCTGTTCGGCGGCATCGAGGTGCTTGACGAGGTCGAGTCGCTCACCGGCAACGTGCGCGTGCTCGGCGCGACCGCTTATCTGCGCCGACTGTATCAGGCACTGGATGAGGCAGGCTACGGCGACCGTATCATGATCGACCTCGGCCTTGTCCACGAGATGGATTACTACACCGGCATCATGTTCCGCGGCTACATCGGCGGAGCGGGCGCGGCCATCCTCGCAGGCGGCCGTTACAACGCGCTGTGCGCCAAGTTCGGCAAGGATATGCCCGCGGGCGGCTTCGGCATTGACGTGGAGAGCGTTGCCGACAGCCTTGCAGGACAGAGCCGTCCCGAGGTCGCAACCCGCCGGGATACCGTGCGTATCGCACTGACCAAGGGCCGTCTGGAGAAGAAAACGCTCGCGCTGCTCAAGGCCGCAGGCTGCGATATCTCCGAGCTGGAGGCCGGAACGCGCAAGCTCATCTTCACCCTGCCGGACAGCGGCGTGGAGATCGTGCTTTCCAAGGCAGCGGACGTAATCACCTACGTTGAGCACGGCGTGTGCGACATGGGCGTGGTCGGCAAGGATACCATCATGGAAAAGGGCGGCAGCTTCTACGAAATGGTAGACCTCGGCTTCGGCAAGTGCCGCTTTGCCCTCGCCACCAAGAAGGGCAAGGACGTGTACGGCGGCTATAAGACCCCGGTTATCGCTACCAAGTATCCGGCGGTCACCAAGGCCTTCTTCAATAAGAAGAATATGGATGTTGAGACCATCAAGATCGAAGGCTCGGTCGAGCTGGCGCCGCTGCTCGAGCTGGCGGACGGCATTGTGGATATCGTGGAGACCGGCACGACGCTCAAGGAGAACGGCCTCGAGGTCGTTGAGAATGTAGCGCCCATCTCGGCAAGAGTTATCGTCAATCTCGCAAGCGCGAAGATGAAGAAGGCAGCGATTCAGAAGGTTATTGCAGAACTGGAAAGTGGCTTGGAGAAGTAAGCCAATACATATATAATATAAATCATATCCATAGGGCGGGGTGCCCTACGGAATATTGATACCAATGCCGGTGGACGAAAACGGTTGACACAAAAGGGGAATACCACAATGTTTATGAAAACAGTCCTCGCGGACGGACAGGCAGAGCAGCAGGTTATCCGCGAAATGAAAGCCCGTGCGGCTGGTGCGCGCGGCGATATTGAGCAGATTGTCCGCGGTGTGATGGCGGACGTACAGCAGCGCGGCTGGGATGCGGTCGTGGAGTACGCCGAGCGGTTTGACGGCAAGGCGCCGTACATTGTCGAGTCGGAGGTGCTTGACGACGCGTACAACGCCTGCGACCCGAAGCTCATCGCGGCGCTGGAAAAGGCGGCGGCGAACATCCGCGACTACCACGAGCAGATGCTCGTCAAAACGTGGGAGTGGAACCGCTCGGGGGGCGAAACACTCGGTCAGACCGTGCGCGGACTTTCGCGCGTCGGCATTTATGTGCCGGGCGGCACGGCAGCGTATCCGTCGAGCGTGCTGATGAACGCCATTCCGGCCAAGGTTGCCGGCGTCGGTGAGCTTATCATGGTAACGCCGCCGACCGAGAATATGTCGAACGAAGTCCTCGCGGCGGCGAAGATCGCCGGTGTAGATACCGTTATTGCCATCGGCGGCACACAGGCGATTGCCGCGCTGACCTACGGCGCAGGCTTTATCCCGCAGGTGGACAAGATCGTCGGCCCGGGCAACGCCTTTGTTGCGGCAGCCAAGAAGCTGGCGTTCGGCACGGTCGATATCGACATGATCGCCGGTCCGTCCGAGGTGCTTGTCATTGCCGATCACACCGCCAACCCGACCTACGTTGCCGCCGACCTGCTCAGTCAGGCCGAGCACGACAAGCTGGCTTCCGCCGTCCTGCTGACCGATTCCATGGCGCAGGCACAGGCGATCTCGTGTGAGATGGAGCGGCAGGCGAAGCAGCTCCCGCGGTGGGATATCATCAAGGAGAGCGTTGCGAACTACGGTTGCGCCATCGTGTTTGATGACCTGAAGGACGCCTGCAGGATGGCTGATGTGGTCGCACCCGAGCATCTGGAGGTCGTAACCGCCGCTCCGCGTGAGCTGCTGCCGTACCTGCACAACGCAGGCGCGATCTTCCTCGGGCAGTACGCCCCGGAGCCGCTCGGTGACTACATGGCAGGCCCGTGTCACGTTCTGCCGACCTCGGGCACGGCGCGTTTCTTCTCGCCGCTGTCCACGGACACGTTTTTGAAAAAAACCAGCGTTATCGAGTACACGCGGGACGCGCTCGAAAGCTACGCACAGGATATTATCGCGCTCGCGCAGAGCGAGCATCTGGACGCGCACGCAAACTCCATCGCGGTGCGCTTTGCGGAGGAAAACGACAATGAGAACCGCTGAAATCAAACGAAAGACCAAGGAAACCGACATTTCGCTCAAGCTGACGCTTGAGGGCGGCGACCGCAAGATCGACACCGGCATCGGCTTTTTCGACCATATGCTGAACAGCTTTGCCGTGCATTCCGGCTTCGGTCTCACGCTCACCTGCAAGGGTGATCTGGAGGTGGATGGTCACCATTCGGTCGAGGACTGCGGCATCGCGCTCGGTCAGGCACTGGCGCAGTGTGTCGGTGACAAGGCCGGAATCGCGCGCTTCGGTCAGGCGTTCGTGCCGATGGATGAGGCGCTCGGCTTCTGCGCGCTGGATATCTCCGGCCGCCCGTACCTCGTGTTCGATGCCCCCATGCCGCAGCCGATGTGCGGCCAGTACGACACCTGCCTGACGGTCGAGTTCATGCGTGCGCTGGCGGTACACGCCGGACTGACGCTGCACCTCAAGTGCGAGTACGGCGAGAACGCGCACCATATCACAGAGGCGCTGTTCAAGGCGCTTGCACGCGCGCTCAAGCAGGCCGTTGCGGTTACCGGCGGCGGCGTTTTGAGCGCGAAGGGTGTTCTCTAAATTTCATAAACATGGTGCCAACCGTTACGGCAGGATGAGGTCATCCCGCCCTGCGGAACAGATTCCGAGAGGTACAACATGAGTTATATTGCAATCGTAGATTATGGCGCAGGCAATCTGATGAGCGTACACAACACGCTCGATTACCTGGGTTATGAAAATAAAATCGCGGCTTCGGCGGACGTGATCGATAACGCGGCGGGCGTTATCCTGCCCGGTGTCGGCGCGTTTCCGGATGCGATGGCGGCTTTGACCGACTCCGGTTTGACGGAGGCGGTGCTGAAGGCTGCAAAGGAAAAGCCGTTCCTCGGTATCTGCCTCGGCATGCAGATGCTGTTCGAGGAATCGGACGAGGTGCGTCCGTGCAAGGGTCTGGGTCTGCTGCCGGGACGCATTGAGCGCATTGAAACGGCGCTCAAGCTGCCGCAGATCGGCTGGAATGCGCTGGACATTCTGCGTCCGAATGCCATGACCGAGGGTCTGGAAAACGGCAGCTATGTGTATTTCGTGCACAGCTTCATGGCGCATCCGGCGGACGAAAACGACCTTGCCGCCGTGACGGATTACGGCACGCGTGTGCCTGCCATGGTGGCGCGGGGGAACCTGTTCGGCTGCCAGTTTCACCCGGAAAAGAGCGGTGAAGTGGGACTTGCGATGCTTCGCAACTTTGCAAAACTGACGGAGGTGGGAAAATGAGAGTTATCCCCGCGATTGATTTAAAAGACGGTCAGTGCGTGCGCCTGCAGAAAGGCGACTACGGCACTGCACATAAAGTAGCAGAAAACCCGGTCGAGACCGCACAGCGGTTCCTCGATGCCGGTGCAGACCTTGTACACATGGTTGACCTTGACGCCGCGAAGGACGGCTCGCACGCGAACTACGGCGTGGTGGAGCAGGTCATCCGCGAGACCGGCGCGACCGTGGAGCTTGGCGGCGGCATTCGCTCCATGCAGGATGTCGAGACCGTGCTTGCACTGGGCGTTTCGCGCGTTATCATCGGCTCGGCGGCTGTCCGCGACCCGGAATTCGTAGCCGAGGCTGTAAAAAAGTACAGCGACAAGATCGTTGTCGGCATCGATGCCAAGAGCGAGACCGTCCGCACGGACGGCTGGCTGGGCGACAGCGGTGAGAACTACATCGCGTTCGCGGAGCGCATGGAGTCCATCGGCGTGCGCCACATCATCTTCACCGACATTGACAAGGACGGCATGCTCGCCGGTCCGAACTTTGACCAGCTGGCGGCGCTGCGCGCCTCGGTCTCCTGCGAGATCATCGCGTCCGGCGGCGTGTCCACCCTTGAGGATATCGCAGGCCTGAAAAAGCTCGGCATTGATGGTGCAATCGCAGGCAAGGCGGTGTATACCGGCACCCTCGATTTGGCAAAGGCCATCGAACAGGCCAAGTAACCGCTCTACGGTTACGATTGAACCTTCGATTTGAACGGAGTGAAAAACTTGTTAGCAAAACGCATCATCCCCTGTCTGGACGTAAAGGACGGGCGCGTGGTAAAGGGCGTGAACTTTGTCGGACTGCGCGACGCGGGCGACCCGGTCGAGCTGGCGAAGTTCTACTCGCAGGAGGGCGCGGACGAGATCGTGTTCCTCGATATCACCGCCACGAGCGACAACCGCGATACCATTGCCGACGTTGTGCGCCGCACCTGCCGTGAGGTATTCGTGCCGGTCACGGTCGGCGGCGGCATCCGCACCGTGGACGATTTCCGCGAGATTTTACGCGCCGGTGCAGATAAAATTTCCATCAATTCCTCGGCGGTCAAGAATCCCGATCTGGTGAACGCCGCTGCGGAGAAATACGGCAGCCAGTGCGTGGTCGTTGCCATCGACGCGCGCGCGAACGCCGAAATGCCGTCCGGCTTTGAGGTTTACGTTGCGGGCGGCCGCACCCCGACCGGCAAGGACGCGGTCGCGTGGGCGAAAGAGGTTTACGAGCGCGGCGCGGGTGAGATCCTGCTGACCTCGATGGACAAGGACGGCACCAAGTCCGGCTTTGACCTAAAGCTGACCAAGGCAGTTGTGGAGGTGGTCGGCATTCCGGTCATCGCGTCCGGCGGCTGCGGCTCGCTCGAGCATTTCTCCGAGGTGTTCGAGAAAACCGGCTGCGATGCCGCATTGGCAGCCAGTCTGTTTCATTATCGGGAATTGACCGTGGGCGAGGTGAAGGAACATTTGCAGGAACGTAACATTCCTGTAAGACGGTGAAGTAATTGAGAATTGAAAATGGAGAATTGAGAATTAAGGAACGGTGCGAAGCACCGCATTAAATTCCGCGCTTTGCGCGGCACATTCATTTTCCATTTTCCATTCTCCATTCTCAATTAAAAGGTGAATACAATGGAATTATCTAAATTTTTCAAAAAGGCTCCTCTGGTGCCGATTATCTGCCAGGATGAGCGCAGCGGCGAAGTCCTGATGCTCGGCTACGCGAACGAGGAGGCCCTGCAGCTGACGATGGACACCGGAACGGCATGGTTTTTCTCGCGCTCGCGCCAGAAGCTGTGGAACAAGGGCGAGACCTCGGGCAATTTTATCTTTGTCAGCAGGATTCTGTCCGACTGCGACGATGACACGCTCATCTATGTCGGCACGCCCAAGGGTCCGGTCTGCCACACCGGACACCGCACCTGCTTTTTCACCACGCTGTGGGAGAAGCCGGAAGAAAAGTAAAAGGAGAGCAGCATTATGAATTCGTTTGAGCAAATGGAAGCCGTTATCGCGCAGCGCCGCGCCGAGCCGCAGGAAGGCTCATACACCTGCTATCTGTTCGAGAAGGGCATTGACAAGATTCTCAAGAAAGTTGGCGAGGAGTGCGCCGAGACCATCATTGCAGCCAAGAACGGCGACAAGGCCGAGCTGGTCGGTGAGATCAACGACGTATTCTACCACATGATGGTAATGATGAACGAGTGCGGCGTGACCATGGAGGATGTCTGCAAGGAAATGGACATCCGCGCCCAGAAGATCGGCAACCTGAAGAAATTCCACGTTTCCGACCACAACACCTGATTTAGACTGCTGCAAGACTGCAGTTTCGAGACAATATAGGACCTGTGCCAAAAATGCACAGGTCTTATTGTTTTGTCGGAAGGAATATGGTATGATGAACTTGAGGTGAGCAATATGCGCAGAAAAGACAGAGAAATCACCGGCCGAGAGAACATCGAGCCGATCCTGCAGGCCTGCAAGGTCTGCCGCGTCGCCATGACCGGCACGGACGGCTGGCCGTACGTCATTCCGATGAACTTTGGCTACACCTGGGATGAGGACGGGCTGACGCTCTACTTTCACGGCGGCGTGAAGGGCAAGAAGATTGATTCGCTGAGGGCGGACCCGCGTATCTGCTTTGAGCTGGACTGCGAGGAGGGTCTGACCGGCGAGGGCGACTTGGCCTGCCGGTACAGCTATGCGTTCTCGTCCATCGTGGGGTACGGCAAGGTGGAATTTGCAAAGGACAATGACGAGAAACGGCAGGGCTTGGACGTTATCATGCAGCACCAGACCGGCAAGGGCGGCTGGACGTACACGGACGCGGCTCTGTCCGTCACCGAGGTGATGCGCGTGCGCGCGGAGTCGTTTGAGGCCTCGCGCAAGGCGCCGAAGGGATGAGCATGAAGCACATCGGGACCAAAATTCTGGCAGGCGTGCTGGTGGTGCTGCTGGCGGGAGCGGGCGTGCTGATCTGGCGGAATCTGCCGGAGGATGCACCGCGCCTGCAGGAGCCGGAGGAGACCGTTCGGCAGGAGCCGGAGGTGCAGCCGGACACCACAGCGACCCTGTGCGTGGCGGGCGATATTGTGGCGCACATGCCGCTTGTCGCGGATGCGTGGAACGGCGAAGCGTATGATTTTACGCACCTATTTGCGGACGCAAGACCGTATTACGAGGCTGCGGATTACGCAACGGCCTGTCTGGAGACCACGTTCAACGGTCCGCCGTATTCGGGCTATCCGCAGTTCTGCGCACCGGATGCGCTGGCCTACGGCCTGGAAACGGTCGGGTTTAACCTGCTCTCAACGGCGAGCAACCACAGCATGGATACCTGGTACAGCGGTCTGGTCCGCACACTGGATGTGCTGGACGCCGCCGGTCTGGAGCATGTCGGCACTTACCGCACACAGCAGGAGCGCGATGCGGTGAAGATCATCGACGTGGGCGGCATCAAACTGGCCATGCTGGCGTACACCTTCAGCACAAACGGCCTGCCGGTGGACAGCGAGCACCCGTACAGCGTCAGCGTCTACACGACCGACTACATGACCGACTGCAGTGTGGTGGATTACGACCTCATCCAGTCGGATCTGGACAAGGCGGGGCAGTCCGGTGCGGATGCGATCGCCGTGTATGTACACTGGGGAAACGAGTACCACACCGAGCCGTCCGAGCAGCAGGAGCAGCTGGCGGACTACCTGTTTGCGCACGGCGCGACATTGGTGCTCGGCGGGCACGCGCATGTGCCGCAGCCGATGGAGCTGCGGACGCTGCCGGACGGCCGCACAGGCTATCTGTGCTACTGTCTCGGCAACCTGATCTCCAACCAGTTTGACCCGTACACCAACCTGACGGCGGCTGTCACGCTGACACTCACCAGAAGCGGCGAGACCGGACAGGTGACGGTTTCCGGCGCGGAGTACGCGCCGATGTTCATGCTGCACGCAAGCGACTCCAACGAGGGACGCTACCGCCTGCTGGATATTCGGAAATCCATGCAAGATTTTGAGCAGGGGGATACGTCGGTTGTAAACCGGTCGGTATATGACCGAATGAAGCAGGGACGTTCCGATATGCACCGTATCTTCGGCACGGATGAGGTGCTTTCGCTTGCAGCATAAGAAAACCAGCAGGTTTCCCTGCTGGTTTGAGGCTGTCGAAAAACTCCGTTTTTCGAGCATCCTCTCGATTGAAACCACGCTTTCAATCGAATCTTGACGAAAAGCCGCGCCCTACGGGCACAATTTTTAGTCCCTTGTATAATTCCCGAGGTACACGCCCCCGGGAATTATGAATTTGCTGTGCAAATTCTATTTTATGCGTGCTGCCGCACGAAAAATAAAAACGATAGATTGACTTTATCGACAGACTGAAACCAGCAGGTTTCCCTGCTGGTTTTTTAACACTTTGGTAACATTTGATTTTCGACACGGTGTTGACTTGCGGACACAACGCTGATAAAATAAGTACCATCCACAGAAAAACGTCCTGCTGAGCACCAAGGAGGAAAATGCGCATGCCCGAAGCCAAAAACAACCGCAGAGTGCGCTTTACGCGATCTGCACTGCGTGAAGCCCTAATCGACCTGATTCTGGAGAAGCCGCTGGTCTCTATCACGGTCAAGGATATCTGCGCGAGAGCGGACATCAACCGCTCGACCTTCTACCTGCATTTCAAGGACGTGACCGACATCCTTCGCACGACCGAGGACGAGATCATCGAGCACATGCGCGAGCATGCGCCGATGCACGAACGGGAGTGCCGCGAGCTGCAGGAGATCAAGGAATTCTTTATCGACTTTCTGGAACAGATCCGGAACAATCCGCGCATAATGAAGGTGATTCAGGTGCTGTGCAGCGAGCAGGGAGACCCGTATTTTGTACGCAAGCTGCAGACCATGACGTATGAAGCCTTCCTCGACGGCTGGGATATGCACATGATGCCGGAAATGAGCGAGCAGCGGAAGCTGCTTGTGTTTTCGTATATCATTTCGGGCATGGTATCCATGCTGTCCACCTGGGCGACCAGAGCGCAGGACACGCCGACCGAGCAGGTTGTATCGCTTTTGATGGGGTTGATGTGGCACGGACTGGACTGTTTTGCAGCATTTGACAAAAAAAGTGCTTTTCCGATCGAATAAGCCACTTGACATTTCTATGGGGAAATGGTATATTAAGGATGCTTCGTAAATAAGCAATGTTTTCCGTCGATAGCATTGCAGATCGGCCCTTTTCGGTGTATTCCGGGAAGGGTCGATCACTTTTTATATAAAAATTTGAGGAGGAGAAGAAATTGCACAAACAGGGAGCTTTGCGCGAATTCGGGCACTATGCCGCGATGAACATCCTGGGGATGATCGGCATTTCGTGCTACATTCTCGCGGATACATTTTTTGTCGCACAGGGCACGGGCTCGCTCGGATTGGCGGCGCTCAACATCGCCATACCGGCGTACAACCTGATGAACGGCATCGGCCTGATGCTCGGCGTGGGCGCGGCAACGCAGTACATGATCGCGCGGGCGCAGAACGATCAGAGACAGGCGGACAGCGTATTCACGCACGCGGCGGCACTCGGGCTGCTGCTCGGCGCGCTGTTCCTGCTCGGCGGACTGTGCTTTGCGCAGCCGATCGCGCGGCTGCTCGGCGCGGACGCGCAGACACTCGGCATGACGACAACCTACCTGCGCATGCTGTGGTGCTTCGGGCCGTTCTTCGTGATGAACAACGTGCTGCTGGCATTCACGCGCAACGACGGTGCGCCGACCGTTGCCATGTGCGGCATGATCGCGGGCAGCCTGTTCAACATCGTGTTCGATTACATTTTCATTTTCCCGTGCGGACTGGGCATGTTCGGTGCGGCGCTTGCGACCGGCTTTTCGCCGTTTGTCAGCATTCTGGTGCTGCTGACGCACCTGCGGAGGCCGTCCCGCGGATTCCATCTTGTCAAAACGCCGCTGCGCGTCAGCCGTGTGCCGAGCCTGTGCGCGCCCGGTCTGTCCTCGCTCATCGGTGAGATCGCCTCCGGCGTGGTGCTGCTGCTGTTCAATCTGGTGCTGCTGCGCCTCAGCGGCAATACCGGTGTGGCGGCTTACGGCGTGGTGGCAAATCTTGCTCTGGTGGGAATCGCTGTCTTTACCGGATTGTGCACCGGCATACAGCCGCTGGTCAGCCGCAGCTCGGGTCTCGGTGACAGGGAACAGCTGCGGCGGCTGTTCCGTTGGGGCATCTGTACTGCGCTTGCGATTGCAGCCGTGCTGTGCGTATCGGTTTTCCTCGGCGCGGAGCCGCTGACGGCGGTGTTCAACAGTGAGCATGACCCGGAGCTTGCCGCTTATGCGGAGAGCGGCCTGCGGATCTACTTCACAGGCTTTTTGTTCGCAGGCGTGAACATGGTCACGGCAGCGTTTTTCAGCGCGTCGGATAAGACTGTGCAGGGCTTTGCCATTTCGCTGCTGCGCGGTGTGATTGCTGTGCCGCCGATCCTGTTCCCGCTCGCGTGGGTGCTCGGCGTCGATGGCGTCTGGCTGACGTTCCCGATGGTGGAGCTGGTCACGGCGGTCGCCGCACTTGTCTGGGCGCGAAAGTACATCGTTGAGAATTGAGAAATGGCGTGGTGGCTTGCGTTGGTTCTCCCCCTCAAATATCATTCTCTATTATTGCACGAAAAAAGGACTGATTCTCTCGGATCAGTCCTTTTATGATACCGTTTAACCTTACAGCTCTTCCACAAGCGCCTTAAACAGCTTGCCGCGTTCCATGAAATTCTTAAAGCGGTCGAACGACGCACTGGCCGGACTCATGATAACGACATCGCCGTTTTCTGCGCGGGCAGCGGCCTCCTGCACGGCTGTTTCGAGGTTCTCCACCTCGATAATCGGGGGATGCTCGCCCTCGATATTCTCCACGCACTCCCGAATCTTGGGTGCAGTCGCGCCGGTGAGCAGCAGCAGCTTTACATGGTCGCAGATAGGCTGACCGAGCACATCGTAGGGGATATGCTTGTCGTAGCCGCCTGCAATGAGAATGACCTTCTGCTGGAAGGAATTGAGGCCTGCGATGGTTCTCGTCGGACTGGAGGCGATGGAGTCGTTATAATACTTCACGCCGTCCTTCTCGCGCACGAACTCGATGCGATGCTCGACGCCGCCGAACGTGGTCGCCACGGCGCGGATATCGTCGTCAGAGGCGTAGCCCTGCACGACGGCGGCCGCCATCATCATGTTGTACACGTTGTGCGCGCCCGGAATGCGGATGTCGGATGCGGGCATCAGCTCACGGCGCACGCCGCCGTCCGCGATGTAGATCATGCCGTCCTTGAGGAACACGCCGTTGGCCAGCTCCTGCGTTTTGCTGGTGCAGAACAGGTTGCCGGATGCCTTGAGCGAGCGCGTCACCTCATCGTCGAGATTGAGGATCAGCTTGTCGTTCTCGCCCTGATTGCGGTAAATGGCAGTCTTGGCCTGCACATATTCGTCAAAATCCTTGTGGTAGTCCAGATGATTGGGCGTCAGATTGGTGATCGCCGCAATGTGCGGAGAGTGCTTCATGCCCATCAGCTGGAACGAGGACAGCTCCACGACTGCAAGGTCGTTTTCAGTCATCGTGTCCACGCGGGGGAGCAGGGGCGTGCCGATATTGCCGCCGAGATGCACGGTATAGCCCGCGTGCTTCAAAATCTCGCTGACGAGCGTGGTGGTCGTGGTCTTGCCGTCCGAGCCGGTGATGCCGATGATCGGACACGGGCAGACCGCGAAGAAAAGCTCCATCTCGCTGGTGATCTCCGAGCCGTTTGCACGCGCCTTCTCAAGAAAACGCGGGTGAACACCCGGAGTACGGAAGATAACGTCCTCATCGAGCGCATCAAGGTAATGCGGGCCGAGAACGAAGTCTACGCCGAGGGTAGCGAGGGTAGCATAGCCATCGCCAAGCTCGGTGGGTTCTTTTTTGTCATGCACGGTAACGCGCACGCCTGCAGCGCGCAGCATACGGATGAGCGGCATATTGCTCACGCCCGCGCCGATTACGCCGACCCGCTTATCCGACAGGCCGCCGAGGTATTGTTCTAATGCTGTCATAAATGCGTAACACCGCCTTTGTACGAGGAACAGTATACATGATTTTTCATGATTTTGCAAGTCCGGTTTGACGGCAGGCGATTTTTACGGTATAATGCTATTTATGACTGGTGCAGACGGTCGCGTGCCTTCGGGCATGAGGAAAGTCCGGGCTGCACAGGGCAAGGATAACGGATAACGTCCGCCGAGGGTGACCTTAGGAATAGTGCAACAGAGATATACCGCCGTTTTATGAACGGTAAGGGTGGAAAGGCGAGGTAAGAGCTCACCACGTCCCATGGCAACATGGGAGGTCTGTAAACTCTATCCGCAGCAACGCCGACTGGGACCACGATTGGCCCGATCGTCCCGACTGGCGGCTTGAGATGCACGGCAACGTGCATTCGAGATAGATGACCGTCCACGACAGAACCCGGCTTACGCACCAGTCATGCCATAGCACCGCAGATTTTTCTGCGGTGCTTTTCTTTTACCTTCTGCAGATTCTGCAGAAATGGAGAATGGAAAATTAACGCTATCGTGTAACCTTCTTCATGTATTTCCATAAAAATTGCCGTTGCATTTTGTGCTTTCTCCATATCCTGCGCCGGAAAAATTTGTTATACTTGAGGTAAGATAGGGAGGTGCATTTTATGAAAGGACTGGGAAAACGAATCCTTGCGATGGCGGCTGTGACAGCAGTCTGTGTGTGGGCGGCGGGCAAATCGAGTTACGCGGTAAAACCGTACCGGCTGGATGAAACAGAGCTTGCACAGCAGGTACAGATGCTAAAGGAGAACAATCTGACGATGTTTTCCGGTGTAACGGTATACGATGGTATCGTGATCGGTGACACAGCGCATTATGTAATGACGCAGGAGGGCATCGAGCAGGAATGCTTTCTGGGCGAAATGACTGCGAAACGCAGCTGGCTCGGTACATGGAAATTTTACAGTATGGGCTCCGGCGATTCCGGCATTAACTACGATATCACCTGCTGCGGCGGACACAATTTTTTGCTGCTGAGCGGCAAGGACCCGGAACAGCAGGTCGCAAAGGTGACGCTCAACTGGTACGGACAGACCTATGAGATGGAAAACGAAAGTGCAAAGCCGTATTTTCTGCTCTGCACCGAGCTGACCGGATACATGCCGGATGAGTTGCTCCCGTCGGAGGATATGTTCCGTTTTTACGATAAAAACGGCAAGGAGATTCCGCGCTGGTACGATTCATACAGCGGCTCGATGGATGGTTCAAGTATTGCGGTCGCACAGGGCAGCATTTACAAGGCGGAATAGACAAGGAGCACCTGTGGTCGGCAGGTGCTTTCTTTTGATACCGAGATTGAATGGTTTGCGGGCGAACACTGTTCGCCCCTGCGGTAAAGCCGGCGATTACTCGACGCAGCGCAGACGGAACTCGCGCAAGGATAGCGACAATTCCTAACTGCTAATTCCGAATTACTGATGATCCGAACTTGCTTACAGCTATATAAATGTGTTATAATAAAATTTAATTGGACAAACACAAGGGGAGGAACCACTGTTATGATGATCGAATGTCCGCACTGTCATATGGAAACCGAACACAAGGTGATCGACCATATCAATATCGACCGAAATCCCGAGCTGCGGGCAAAGGTACAGGATCTGTCTGTCTTTCGTGTAAAATGTCCAAACTGCGGCGAGACACTGCTCGCCGTACACCCGTGCCTGTACCATGACATGGCAAACCAGTTTATGGTATGGCTGTGGACCGAGGACGGTCAGGTTCCCAAGGCGGAATTTGATCCGCTGGCAGGCTACACCCTGCGCGTGACCGACAGCCTCAACACCTTCCGTGAGAAGATCAACATCCTCGAGCGTGGTCTGGACGACCGTACCATCGAGATCATGAAGCTGCTGCTGTTCGCACAGCTGAACCGCGACCTCGATGTTGTCGAATTGCTCTTCCATGAATTAGACGAGCGCACGGGCGATTTCCGCTTCGTGGCCGTGCTTTCCGACGGCGCGGAGCAGTATGCCGCTATGCCGGGCGCGGCGTATCAGCGCCTGCACGCGGATGTGGAAACCTATCTGTATACGCCGGGCGGCGAGTTCTCGCGCATTGATATGACGTGGGCGCATCAGGCACTCGAGCTGCTGCATGAAATGGGCTGACGGTTTACCTTCTCCGCAGGGCATAAAAAAGGATGTGCCGTCTTGACACATCCTTAGGGTAACACCGCACAATTTGTTCACAGATTGCTCTTGTTCAATTATGCGGCATTGCCTTAGTTTTTTCATTCTCAGCCGATAAGCAGCTGCACCAGCGTACCGCCGATCACGGCGGTGGCAAACGTTGCCGCGATGACCGGCAGGGCGCGATGACGGCCTTCCTTCTCCTCGAGAAGAACGATGTAGCCGAAGCCTGCGCCGGTGGAAAGACCGGCAACCAGAGCGCCGAAGCTGATCGTGCCGCCGACAAACAGCTCGCTGAGCAGCACGCTCATCGCACAGCTCGGGATCAGACCGAGCACTGCGCACAGCAGCGGCTGGAAGATGCTGTTGGTCAGCATGAGGGAAGCCACGCGCTCCTCACCGATGCCGTGCACGACCATGTTGAGCGCGAACAGCACGACAAACAGGAAGATGGTGGTCTTGATGGTGTGGGACAGGATATTCGCCACCGGCGAGGTCTCACAGCCGCAGTCGCCCATCTCGATCTCAAGCGGGCCGTCGGTTCCGGCTTTGTGCTTACGGAACACGGTGCAGCGCAGAACATAGCCGCCGATGACCGCGATCGCAAACTTGACCACGAGCAGCAGCACCACCTGCTGTACGCTTGCGCCGCCTGCCAGCATGATGGGCACCGCCTCATCCGAGGTGGCAAGGAACACGGCAACCAGCGTTGCCGGTGCAAGAAAGCCTGCCGAGAACAGCGCGGACGCTGCTGCGGAAAATCCGCACTGGGGAATAGAGCCGGCGAGTGCGCCGACCACCGGACCGAACTGCGCCGCACGTGAGAGCAGCTCCGGCGTGTTGGTCAGCCGGTTTTCGATGTAGTACAGCAGTGCGTACACGATAAGCAGCAGCGGTACGGTCTTGAGTACATCGAAAAATGCTTCCGGCAGAACGTGATGGATAATTTCTAACAAATAGGTCACCTCATAGTTGATCTGTGGGTTGATAACATTCGTATTGTCTCAGGGACAATTATAATAAGTATAGCACAGAACCCAGTCCGCAGGCAAGCGGGATTTGCCGGACTGCATACCAAAGATAGCAAAAGGAATCGAATATTTACCATGAAATTTAACGAACTCAAGTTGGAGAAAAACATCCTCAAGGCACTGAAGGAGGCGGGCTATTCCGAGCCGACGCCCATTCAGCAGCAGGCGATCCCGCCGGTGCTCGAGGGCCGCGACCTGATGGGCTGCGCCCAGACCGGCACGGGCAAGACCTGTGCGTTCTCGGTGCCGATCATCCAGCGCCTGGCAAAGAGCGAGGGCGGAAAGGGCACCATCCGTGCGCTCATCCTCACGCCGACGCGCGAGCTTGCTCTGCAGATTTACGAAAACGTGTGCCAGTACGCGCGCTACATGCCGTGCAGTGCGGCGGTCATCTTCGGCGGCGTATCGCAGGTGCCGCAGGTCGAGGCAATCGAACGCGGTGTGGACATTCTCATTGCCACGCCGGGCCGTCTGTGGGATTTGATGGGCCAGAAGATCGTAAAGCTGGACAAGGTAGAGTTTTTCGTGCTCGACGAGGCCGACCGTATGCTGGACATGGGCTTCTTCCCGGATGTCAAGCGCATCGTGAAATTCCTGCCGAAAAAGCGCCAGACCCTGCTGTTCTCGGCTACCATTCCGGCAGAGATCGCCGATCTGGCAGAGAAAATGCTGCATGAGCCGGAGCATATCTCGGTAACGCCGAGCGCAAAACCGGCGGACAAGATCGAGCAGCAGCTTTATTTTGTAGAAAAGCAGGAAAAGCGGGAACTTCTGCCGGATATCATCCGTCAAAGCAATGTACACCAGGTTCTGGTGTTCACCCGCACCAAGCACGGCGCAGACAGGGTCGCGCGCGACCTCAACCGTGCGGGCATCAAGACCAAGTCCATCCACGGCGACAAGTCGCAGAATCAGCGCCAGCGTGCGCTCGCGGACTTTAAGGAGTGCAAGATCGCGGTTCTGGTTGCGACCGACATTGCCGCGCGCGGCATCGACATCAACGACCTGCCGCTCGTTATCAACTTTGACCTGCCGAACATTCCGGAAACCTATGTGCACCGTATCGGCCGCACCGGCCGTGCCGGTCAGGAGGGCACCGCGATTTCCTTCTGCGACCGCTCCGAGCGTCCGTACCTCAAGGATATCGAAAAGCTGATCGGCAAGCGCATTCCGGTTGCCGGTGAGATTCCGCACGAGGAAAAGGAGGAGGAGAAGCGCGAGTCCGGTCAGCGCAAGACCGCGAACAAGCGCAGCCGCCGCAAGCCGGTCTCCGAGAACGCCACCGCCGAGGAGGTCGCCGCAGACGCTGCCCGCGAAAAGGAAGCCAAGAAGAAGGCGCGTCAGGCGAGAGCGAATGTCAAGCGTCCGTCCCGCCGCGAGAAGGCCGCCGAGCAGCAGACCGAGCAGCAGGCGAAGGCAGCCGCGCCGCGCTCCCGCAAGGGCAGAAACGACAGAAACGACAGAAATGATTCGAGCCGCAGAGGCCGCCGGAACGACCCGTACGCCCGCTTCGAGAAGAACGAGCCGCGCGTAGATGCCCACACGCCGAGCCGCGCGTATGCGCTCAGCGATGAGGCTGCCGCGCGCATCCGCAGGAAGGTCGAGGCCGCACTGGCCGCTCGTGCCGCAAAGGCGGACGGCAAGGCCGCTCCGCAGCAGGAGAAGAAGGGCAGAGGACACGGCAGCAAGTCTGCGCAGAAGCCCGCACAGCAGCAGAACAAGACGGCACAGAGCAAGACGACGAACCATCGTCATAGACGCCGCCGTACCCCGAACAACAACCGCAAAGGTTAAGAAGTTGCTGTCATAACCATTGCACACCGCCTGAACGGCTTTTTTGCCAGCATACTGCGTTGTTTTCCCTTGCAATCCGTCAGGATTCCTGCGGGAAAACGCCTTATCTGCTGACAAAAGATCTCGTTCATCCGGCGCACTCTGGCTATGACAGCAACTTCAGTGATAGAGACAAACCCGAACCGTATCCCGCGGTTCCCGGACTGAGAGAGAAGGAGCAACACGAATGAACGGCGCAAAACACCGCTTCGCACTGGGACTGACCTGCTTTTTTCTGATCGGCATCACGGTTGTGTATCCGTTTCTTCTGTACACACCGAACGCGTTCGTCACTCGCTGGCGTGAGTGGTATATCGAAACCGCAATGGGCACCATGACACACCAGTGGCTGGCCACCTGGTTTATCCCGGAGGATATCATCAACGAGGTGATGACCAAGCGCTACCTGATGAACCAGAAGCAGGAGGGCATCGTCAGCAACTGGGACGGCGCATGGGAGGAGAAAGAAACCGCCGAAACGCCGAAGGACAAATTCTATGCCATGTTCAGTGAGCTGGACGAGAGCGAATTTGAGAGCTTTCTGGCGGATAATCCGGAGTATCTGGAGAACGGCTACGACGAGATCAACATCGACCTGATCGGCGAGCCGAGCCAGACGCACTACGACACCGGCCTCAAGACCAGGCAGGGCGACACGGTGTTGGCGGTCAACGCCGAGCACGGCATTCTGATCGTCGAACAGACCGGCGAGGACACGCTCGGCATGGAGTACGCGGGCAAGATCGCGCTCTGCAAAAAGCCTGAGAATATCTTTGTCGGCACGAGCGAGGGCCTTGGCGATTACGGCTCGTTCGTATCCGATATGGTGAGAGATTATGACGCCATTCTGGGCATCAACGCCTCCGGCTTTGCCGATTTTGACGGCAACGGCACGGGCGGCACCGTGTACGGCTTCCTGAAAAGCCGGGGAGAGAAGTATCAGGACGCAGTAGGCGACGGCTGGAAGATCATCGGCTTTGACAACGAGGATCACCTGCAGGTCGGTGCGTTTAACGATACCTCCAGCCTGCGCGACGCGGTGGAGTTCCACCCGGCGCTCATCATCAACGGCGAGAATCTGGTCGCAGGCACCGGCCTGAACGAGCAGCAGCCGCGCACGGCCATCGGTCAGGCGAAGGACGGCACGGTTATCATGATGGTCATTGACGGCCGTCAGATGCACTCGTTCGGCATTTCGATCGAGCGCTGCGGCGAGATCATGGAGCAGTATGGCGCGTATCAGGCGTCCATGCTGGACGGCGGCTCGTCCTCCGTTATGGTCTATCGCGGCCGCGAGATCACCAGTCCGACTACGCTTTCCCAGAATGAGGAAGGCCGTTATCTGCCGGATGCATTCCTGGTGAAATAAAAATTATCACGATTTCGGAAAAAACACTTGTATTTTCCGTCATTGCATGATAGAATAAATAAGCGCCTGTGAGACAGGCGCGATACGGAGAAGTATCGAAGTGGTCATAACGAGCTCGACTCGAAATCGAGTTGGCGGTAACACGCCACGTGGGTTCGAATCCCACCTTCTCCGCCAAAATAAAGACCATCCATCCGGATGGTCTTTATTTTTTACCGAAAGTGGGATTCGAAAGGCGGCTCTTAGCAGAGTGCCGGTGGCACTCTGCAACCGCCGTGGCTTTTCCTCAGAAAAGGAATCCCACCTTCTCCGCCGGCAGGGCAGGCGGGATTCGAACCCACCTGAAAAATTTTCCTCAATCAACAAAATTTTTTCTCCGCACGGCAAATTTTCTATCATGTAAATCACCGCAAAAGCCGCGAAAAAGTTCGATATTTCACCGATTTTACCGACAATTCACGGTGTTTGAAAATTTCTCAAATTTTTTCGCAAATTTTGTTGACAAAGGGGGATACCCCTGATATAATATATCTTGTCGCTGAGAGACAAGCGGTTCACCGCGAGAGATCAATGCGAGTGTGCTGGAACTGGTAGACAGGCACGTTTGAGGGGCGTGTGTCGATCGACGTACGGGTTCAAGTCCCGTCACTCGCACCACCTTCTTTCAACAACCAAATATGCGGATGTGGCGGAATGGCAGACGCGCTAGCTTCAGGTGCTAGTGTTCGCAAGGACGTGGGGGTTCAAGTCCCCCCATCCGCACCAAGTTAAAGAGCTTCAAACTTACGTTTGAAGCTCTTTTTCTGTACTTTTCGGAAAGCTCATCGGAGCAGGGGGAGGAGGCTGTCCGATGCCCTTGTCTAACAGATTGTCTGCCATTTCACCCAATTCCACAGAATGCACCAAAACCAAGCCGACAGAATGTGGATTTTCTGTATTGACACCTGCTCAAACCGTGGTACAATTATAACAGAAAAAGCAGAGTAGAGCACAATGCGTTAAGTGCCGCTGAAACGGGGAGTTGTTCGGCGGACGAAAGGGAGCCTTTTCCTTGCGGTATTGTGGTCGCATCCCGCTGCTGCAACTGTTTAGGCACTTTCCTAAATCGCTGTGGCAACAGATGAATTTGATTAGGAGGTGTCTTTTTCTATGTCTAAAACTCCGAATATCTTTGTCCGCTCGCTGCGTGAGCTGAGGTCCACCCGCTGTCTGGCGGTCACGGCGCTGCTCATTGCGATCAACGTCACGCTGGATCTGCTCGGTCTGTCGATCAAGCTGCCGCCGAACCTGCGTATCGGCTTCGGCTTCCTGTGCAATGCGTCGATCGGCATGCTGTTCGGCCCGGTTGTCGGCATGATGGCCGGCGTGTGCACCGATGTGCTCGGCTACTTTGCGGGCAACCTGTCCATGGGTGCGTATTTCCCGGGCTATACGCTGACGGCCGTTGTCGGCGGTCTGATCTGGGGTCTGTGGCTGTATCCGCGCAAGGTCACCGTATGGCGTGCCATCGGCGCAAAGACCTGCATCAACCTGTTCTGCAATATCTGCCTGAACACCCTGTGGCTGACCGTCACCGGCGGCAAGGCGATGAGCGTGCTGCTCGTTACGCGCGTGCCGAAAAACCTGATTCTGCTGCCGATCGAGATCGTGCTGGTCTACTTCGGCATGAAGCTGGTCAACCGTATCTATGGCGCGCTGCCGAATGGAAAAGCGGCGACGGAAATCGAGAATTGAAAATGGAGAATGATCCGTAAGATAAAAACAGTCCCTCGGCCTGTCGCTTGACAAAGCCGGGGGATATGCTATAATAAAGTCAAAGGGACACTGTTACAGCAGTCAGGCCCTTGTACTTTCATCAGTTAAATTTTGATGACCGTTTCGGGTACCAGCCGGACGGTCATCGCGCTTTTATACAGAAAATGTACAGTACAATGACCGCACATACAAAAAGCTGAAATGCTTTCTTCTGCACTTGCGCCACCTCCTTCCTGCCGCGGACTGCGGGAAAGGAAAAGAGGGTCTGACCGCCTTATGTAACAGTGTCCGCAATGATTATAGCATATAACACCGAATAAAGTCAATCAGCCGCCTTTTTGGGCGGTTTTTGTTTTATTTGAAAACATTGGCAGCACGCTTTCAGCTTTTTGTGAATAATTCTGTTTTTCCCTATGCAAACGGCTGATTTTTTGTTATACTATATATGATTGGAGAAGAACGGTACAGTCCGTTCGCTGAAAGGGAGTGACCTCTTTATGAAACTTACAAAAGAGAGTATTAAACATAACGTGGCATGGAAGGGTTATCGTCTGCCGCAGTACGACATTGACGCTGTGCGCGAAAACACCCACAAGGCACCGACTTGGCTGCATTTCGGCGCCGGCAACCTGTTCCGCGCCTTCCCGGCTGTACTGGCGCAGCGCCTGCTGACCGCCGGTCTGTCCGACACCGGCATTATCTGCTGCGACGGCTACGATGAGGAGCTGATCGACCGCTGCTACCGCGCCTGCGATCATCTGTCGCTGGTTGTCACCCTGTATTCCAACGGCACGATCAACAAGGAAGTGGTTGCGTCCGTTACCGAAAGCCTCAAGCTGAGCGAGGATATGCTGCGCCTGAAGGACATTTTCCTGGCGCCGAGCCTGCAGATGATCAGCTTTACGCTGACCGAGAAGGGCTATATCATCCAGGACGACACCCGTGAGTTCCTGCCGGACTACAAGCACGACCGCGAGAACGGTCCGGAAGGCTGCCAGTCCTTCTTCGGCAAGCTGACCGCACTGTGCCTCGAGCGCTGCCGCGCAGGTCTGTCTCCGCTGGCACTCGTTTCGCTGGATAACTGCTCGGATAACGGCACCCGTCTGGAGCGTGCTGTCCGTCACATGGCCCGCGCATGGCAGCGTGGCGGCTTCATCACCGAGGATGAGTATTACTTCCTGCTCAAGAAGAATACCTTCCCGCTGTCCATGATTGATAAGATTACCCCGCATCCGGATAACCGCATCGCAGACAAGCTGGCGGCTGACGGTCTGGAGAACGCAAAGCCGTTCGTAACCGAAAAGGGCACGCACGCGGCTGTTTACGTCAACTCCGAAAGCCCGCACTACCTGCTCATCGAGAACGCATTCCCGAACGGTCATCCGGCTCTCGAGCAGTGCGGCGTTATCATCACCCGCCGCGACATCGTTGAGAAGTCTGCGATGATGAAGGTAAGCACCTGCATGAACCCGATGGATACCGCCCTCGGCGTATTCGGCTGCATGCTCGGCTACACCCGCATCAGCGACGAGATGAAGGACACCGAGCTGGTAAACCTCATCACGCGCCTGAGCGAGCAGGAGGCAATGCCGATGGTAGCCGATCCGGGCGTTATCGACCCGGAGGCATTCCTGCACGAGGTTCTCGGCGAACGTTATCCGAACCCGTTCCTGCAGGATTCCCCGCAGCGTACCGCAACCGATACCTCGCGTAAGATTGCGCCGCGCTTCGGTACTACGCTGTACGCTTACTATAACTCCATGCTGCCCGCACACCGTGCTACCAAGCTGATTTACATTCCGCTGGTACTGGCCGGCTGGCTGCGCTATCTGGAAGGCGTGGACGATAACGGCAGCGAGTTTACCCTCAGCCCCGACCCGAATATCGAGCATGTCCGCGCGCTGATGGGCAACCCGAAGCTGGGCGACGACGTAAGCGAGGCCCAGCTGTATCCGCTGCTGGCAAACCGCTACTACTTCGGTGTCAACCTGTTTGAGATCGGCGTAGGCGAGACCGTTGTCCGCATGTTTGGCGAGATGAACCGCGGCCCGCACGCTGTCCGCGAGACGCTGCAGAAGTACTGCGGCGAGGAGCAGGAGCAGGAGTGGATTTTCTCTTAATTACCGAAAAACGTAAGACAAAAGGCGAACCGTAAGGTTCGCCTTTTTGTATGCAGATAAAACAAAAACCGCCACAAAAGGCGGTTGATTGACAAGGTATTGCAATATATGCTATACTCAGAATGTCAACAACGATGTGAAACAGGTTGTTCCTCCCAACATAAGGGAGGTGATGACATGGTCACTTATTCCGATCTGTTCCAGTTCGGTCTTCTGATCGTTGCTATCATCAGTCTATGTCTGAAACATAGAAGATAACCGCCCCTGAAAAGGAGCGGCGTTTCCTCAATTAACCAAGTTTTTTAGGAACGACCGCTCTTGCCAGAGAGCCATCGTTGTTGATACAATTATAACGCAGTGCCCTGGTTTTGTCAAGCGACAGAGCCGGGGCACTGTTATTCCGTTATCCGCTGACAAAGTTTACAAAACTATCCCAAAGATTGCTGAACAAGGTGTTCCACGACGCCTGCGGGTTATGAATTGCAAACCATACAAGGCCCGCCGTTAAAAGGACAGACACCGCGATTATCAACCAGAAGCAATACCATCTCTGTTTAGGTGTCATAGTATTTTCCTCCTCAGTCATAACGGTAATTTTCACCTCGGGGAGTTTTACATCTGATATCTATATAGTAACAGATATTTACGGCTTGTAAAGGGATTTTGCACAGAAGCCGGTGCATTATTTTTGTCCGGCGGCTACCCGTAATCCCGGCGCATACCTCAGCCATTTCCCGCTTTTGAGCCGCAGGAAGAAGCAGATCGACCGGCACAGCCAGTCACCGATCATGGCAATCCAGATGCCGATTGCGCCCATGCCGAAGTGCACCGCGAGAATATATCCCGCGACAAGCCGCAGTCCCAGCATGGAGATAATCGAGCACACCATCGGATACCGCACGTCGTTCGCCGCACGCAGGATATTCGGCATGGCGAACGAGGTCGGCCACAGGAAGATCGCGCAGCCGTTGTGGATCATAATCAGCGTCATGCCGAGCGCAAGCGCCTCCGCAGACACGCTGTAAATCTTGAGGATAAGCGGCGTGCACGCAATCGTGACAAGACAGGTGCTCGCGGTAACGGCGTAGGTGATGACCATCAGCTTTTTCGCCATGCGGCGCGTCTGCGGCTCGTCGCCCGAGCCGATGCACTGCCCGATAACCGTAATCATCGCCAGACTCATCGCCTGACCCGGAATGACGGCTACGGCATCCAGGTTATTCGCCAGCGCATTCGCGGTAATCTGCGTCGTGCCGAACAGCGAGATCATGCTCACGACGAGCACGCGGCCAAGCTGAAACAGGCTGTTTTCCAGTCCGTTCGGCACACCAATCTGCAGAATGCGGCGGATCAGCTCCTTATCCGGTCGAAACCGCTGTCCGCGCCGCAGAGAGACCGTGTGCTCGGGGTTCAGCAGCAGAATCGTGATAGCGACAGCCGCCGTGCCGCGCGACAGCACGGACGAAAGCGCTGCGCCTCCGACGCCCCACTTGAACACGAAAATGAACAGCGAGTTGCCGATGAGGTTGACGATGTTGATCAGCCCTGCAATCAGCATGGAGATACGCGAGTTGCCCTGTGCGCGGAACAGCGCCGCACCGGCGTTGTAAATCGCGAGAACAGGGTAGGAGAACACGCTGACCGTCAGGTAGGTGAGCGCGCTCTGCATCACGTCGTCCTCGATCGTGCCGAACAGCAGCCGCAGCAGCGGTGCGCGGAACAGCATGACGAGCGCCGAGATGATCAGCGCAATGACCGTGACGACTAAGTACAGCTGCTTGGAGGCGTCGCATGCACGGTCGTTTTTTCTCGCGCCGAGCAGCTGTGCGACCACGACCGCACCGCCGGTCGCCAGTGCGGAAAAGATGTTGATGATGAGCACGTTGAGCATATCGACCAGCGATACGCCGGAAACCGCCGCTTCACCGACCGAGGAGACCATCATCGTGTCGGCCAGACCGACCGTGATGGCGAGCACCTGCTCGATAACGAGCGGAAAAATCAGCTTTTTGAGTGCAGCATTGGGAAATAACTCTTTACTCGTAAAAAATACACCTCGAATCAGAGAATAACGCGGTACGCCTCGATCAGCCGTTCGAGCGACCATGCGGCGTTCGCCGGACTGGTGGAGGGCAGCTGCGTGATGGGAACGCCGGTTTTCGGCTCGATCAGCCTGCGGTACAGCTGCGCCGACTTGCCGCCGGTGGCAAAAATGCGCGTAATTTTGCTCTCGCGGAGCAGGCGGCCTATGTCGTTCGGCTCGGCGTTGCGGATAGACGTGTCGGACGCACCCGCAATATCGCATTTGGCGATGGTGTCCCACAGCGCCACATGATGCCGCAGGCACATCGCGCGCTTGTCCTCGATGGAGACCGGCACCTCCTCGCCAAGCACAGCCGCCAGCACGCGCCAGAACCGGTTCTGCGGGTGGCCGTAGAAGAATCCGACCTCGCGGGATTTCGGGCTTGGAATCGAGCCGAGCAGCAGCACGCGCGACTCGCTGTCGTACAGCGGCGGAATGGTGTGAATGATGGTTTGCAGTTGCATGGATCAGTCCTCCAGTACGGAAACAAAGCTGCGGAACGCGCTCGGCAGCGCGTAAGCGTCGCGCAGCTCGGCGGGCGTGATAAAGGTGAGAGCGGGTGCAGGTGTGTCCAGTTCGACGTACACGCCGTTCATGTGCCACTCCACATGGGTGAAAATATGTCTGGCAGGCCGCAGAGAGAGCAGCTTTCGCACGCTCCATCCCATTTCGGTGAGCACCGCGCGCAGCTCGTCCGGCGAGAGATGACCGTCCAGCGAGGGCAGCTCCCACAGACCGGCGAGCAGGCCCTTTTTGGGTCTCTGCCGCAGACCGACAAGCTGACCGCAGCGCACAACAAGTACGGTGCGTTTTTCCACTCTCCGCGCCTTTTTCGCCGCGCGGAGCGGCAGCACAGCCGCGCTCCCGCGATGAAAGCCCTCGCAGAGATGCTGAATCGGGCAGTCGTCACAGCGCGGCGCGCCGTTCGGCAGACAGACGGTTGCACCAAGCTCCATCAGCGACTGGTTGAGGTCGCCGGGACGGTCGGACGGCATGAGTGCGGCGAACCGCTCGCGCGTCTGCTTTTTGAATTTTGCGTCCGTGATCGGCGTGAAATCGTTATCCAGCCGCGCCGCCACACGCAGAACATTGCCGTCCACTGCCGGAACGGGCAGTCCGAACGCGATAGACGCCACCGCGCCTGCCGTGTACTCGCCGACGCCGGGCAGAGCAAGCAGCCTGTCGTAATCAGCAGGCAGTTCGCCGCCGTATTCTTCGCACAGCAGGACTGCTGCACGGTGCAGGTTGCGCACGCGGCTGTAGTAGCCGAGCCCCTCCCAGAGCTTGGTGTAAACGGCCTCGTCCGCCGCTGCGAGAGCGGGAATATCGGGCAGCGCGTTCATCCAACGGGAGAAGTAGCCGCGCACGGCCTCCACGCGCGTCTGCTGCAGCATAATCTCGCTCACCCAGACGCGGTAGGGAGTAGGCTCAGACCGCCACGGCAGGTCGCGGTGACCGGCGTCATACCAGCTCAGCAGCGGCTGCACGATGGCCTTGCTTACCCCGCTCAATATTTCATGTCATCCAGCGTAGCGCCGGTGTAGAACATGGTGAAGGTCGCGTCGGCAATGTGCTTGCCCTCGTCGTCGTGCACCTCGACCATGTAGACCGACACCTTGCGGCCGCGCTTGCGCTCGTACGCCACAGCGGTCAGCTTTTTGCCGCAGCGGCCCGGACGGTAGTAGTGGATAGTGCTGTCGAGCGTGACGGCCACCGTGCCCTGAGACGCCGCCGCAGAGCCGGCCGCAATGTCGCACAGGGTGAAGATCGTGCCGCCGTGCGCCATGCCGAGCGGATTGAGCAGCTCGGGGGTCAGGTCAAGTTCTACGGTTGCGCCGCCGTCCTTGTCGAGCGTCACAACGTGCATGTGCATCAGTTTGTTTAAGCCGCCGGCTTCCTGCCGCAGCTTGAGGATTTCTTCGATGGTCAAGGTTAGGACTCCTTTATATATTCTATAATCTTTTGATAAACGATGGTTTTTCGCCTTCGAGGCGAACGGTTCTTGCCTACGCGGCAGGCGCACAAGAGGGTAGACACCAAGGTTTCTACCCTCTTGAGAATCACCCATTTCCTTAGAGGGCACGGCGCAGATTGCCGACATGTGACCGCTGCGAAGCAGGGGAGCGGCAGAGGAGTTTTTCTTCCGCAGAGACGCACTGCGTGCGCTCATGTATCCGCATATTCGCAGTGTCGGATACCGTTCTGCTACACAGACCAGCTACTCTACGCAGGCGCGACATACCCGTGTCGCGCAATTCGTGAGCGCGTTATGATAGACAGGGCCTACGAAGATAAATTGTACCAAACGCCTAATTCGTAGGTGCCGTGCGGTATAACGTGTTAAAGAGTTGCGCAACACGGGTATGTTGCGCCTGCGTTGACTAAACCGCCTGTGTAGTAGTACGGTAGCCGATACTGCGAATAGGCTGCTCATGAGGACGGACACCGAAGGTAGTCCGTCCGTAGCAGAGGAAAAATCCTCTGCCGTACCCCTTTTCGCAGCGGTCACATATAGGAAATCTGCGCCAGATTAGGAAGCAAGGGAAAGGTAGGAGTTCAAAGAGGAAGGGAAACCGTAGGTGTCCCTTCCTTTTTGCCCCCGCGGCGGGTGCCGCAGTCTCCCGCGCTCCGCAGAGCGCAACTCCCCGCTGAGGTTCAGCGAAAAACTCCCGCCCGTTAGGGGCGAACACGCTGACGCAGTTCGAGTACCCCGCTCAGCCGGTGCTGAAAAAACTGCCGCCCGTCAGGGGCGAACACGCTGACGCAGTTCGCGTGCCCCGCTCAGCCGGTGCTGAAAAAAACTCCCCGCCCGTTAGGGGCGAACCGCCTGCGCAGTTCGCGTGCCCCGGTCAATCGGGGCAGGATAGCAGGTGAAATCTGCGATACTACTCTATTTTATTATAAAATGCACCCGCTCCTGCGTCAAGCGCAACCGCCCGGCGAAGCCTGACGAATTTTTCTAACAGCCGTCGGATTACACAATCCCCAATATGTAGTTACCAATCGAAAACAGGACAACAAAATGCAGGGAAAAGTGCCGAAAACCCAAAGCGAGCCTGTCGAAATGCGTCGAATATGACTGTTTTCTGTACTTTACAAACGGTAATACAGCGAGTATAATATAAATATATATTTTATAGTTGTGCCTTCTGCGGCACAACGCAGACGGAGAATGTTGGAATGAGTGATTTTTCGCGCACGCTTGCGCTTCTGCGACGGGAAAAGAAAATAAGTCAAAGAGCGGCAGCGGGCGACCTCGGCGTTTCGCAGGCGCTTCTCAGCCACTATGAGAACGGACTGCGTGAACCCGGTCTGTCTTTTGTCGTGCGTGCGGCGGATTATTACGGTGTGTCCTGTGACTACCTGCTCGGCCGTTCGATGGCGCGTGACGGCTCTGCTGTGCCTGCCGAGCGCATGGAGGGCACGGACACCGAGACGGAGCACAGCCGGATCGTGCAGGCGGCAGCCCTGCTGCTGCAGGTTGCCGAATCACTTGAGAGCAAGCAGCTTTCGCACGAGATCGAGTCGTATTTCGCGGTTGCAATCTACAAGGTGTACCGCTATCTCTACATGGCCGACCCGGCCGGGGTGGATGCGGTGTTCCGCGCGCCGCAGGATCGCTTCGAGTACCTGTGCGATGCCCGCATGAAAGAGCATGAGCTGAAAATCCGTCTGGCGGCCAACGGCGAGGAAGGCTGCGGTCTGACGCAGGAGAATATCCGGCGGATGCCGCTCGCCCCGAGCGAGATTGCACGGCGTTATCCGGATTTGTCGAGTGCGCTGCTGACCGTTCTGCAGCAGGTGTCGGATTCGATCGACCGGAAAAATAAAATGCAATAATTTCGGACAAACCTATTGACAAATACACCGGTGTGAGGTATACTAAATAAGTCGCTGAGACAAGACGACTTGATGAAACGCTGGTGTAGCTCAGTTGGTAGAGCAGCTGATTTGTAATCAGCAGGTCGGGGGTTCAAGTCCGTCCACCAGCTCCAATCAAGCTGGTAACTGAATATGGAAGGTTTCCCGAGTGGCCAAAGGGAACAGACTGTAAATCTGTCGTCTATGACTTCGGTGGTTCGAATCCACCACCTTCCACCAAAACAGAAGGACATTCCAAAAGGAATGTCCTTTTTCTGTTTTGGCGGAAGGTGGTTGTGGATTCGAAAGGTGGCTCTTAGAAACAGCCCGGTGGGCTGTTTCAACCACCGTGGCTTTCACCGCAGTGAAAGCGAATCCACCACCGGACGGGCAGGCACGCGCGTAGCAGTGCGGTTAGGGGACTGCACCGGACGCTCAAGTTAGGCACACACCCTAAACGAAGCGCCGGCTCTTAGAAACGTGCCGGTGGCACGTTTCAACCGGCGTGGCTTTGCCGCAGCAAAGCGAATCCACCACCGGACGGGTCGGCACGCGTGTAGCAGTGCGGTTAGGGGACTGCACCAGACGCTCAAGTTAGGCACGCGCCATATGCGAAGGAATGCAAAACAGGCACGCGCCTAATTCGAAGGAAAGAGCGCTCGTTCGATAGCGAAATCAACCTGCACAGGCGTTTGCAACGATATATTGCCGCTTGCGACGTTATCCCGTAGGGGCGCACAGTATGCGCCAGGGCAGCGCAAAATCATACGGGGCGTGGGCGAACACTCCGACTCGCTAAGAGCCGCCTACGGCGGTTGCTCGCTGGACGCCCACTGCGGTGGGTGTGTTCGCCCCTACGGTTTGGCCGGTGCAGATGGATTTACAAACGGTGTGCCGAGGTCGTACCTTAGGGCACCTTCTCTTGCGGCTTTGCCGCAGCAAAGCGAATCCACCACCGGACGGGTCGGCAGGCGTGTGGCAGTGCGGTTATAGGACTGTACCAGCCAATCACGGCAGGCACGCGCCCAATCCGAAGGGAAGAACAGGTTATCCGATAGCGAAATCAACCTGCACAGGCGTTTGCAACGATATATTGCCGTTTGCGACGTTATCCCGTAGGGGGCGCACAGTATGCGCCCGGGCAGCGCAAAATCATACGGGACGTGGGCGAACAATGTTCGCCCCTACGGGATAGATTGTACAGACCGAAAAATATTTCCCTGAGTTGACCATTCGTGGTCAATTTTTTTCATCAATTCAGCATATAGGTGAGGGCAGAACCATTGCCGGTCAGGGCAAATGCAGCAGCGCATCAGCGGGCGTGAGAACCAATCGGCGGCGACCTGAGCCGATGAAGCTGCTCCATCGAATAGAGCAAAAAACAGCCTTGTTGGGCATCAACAGGGCTTATTCCCATGCCCATCGTTTTTTCTCGCCCAGAAAACGCGATTTCTCGTCCGGAAAACGGCATTTCTCGTCCGGAAAATCCACAGAGCAGAGAAGAGCAGAGGACAGAACAGAAGAGCAGAGAAGAGCAGAGCATAGCAGAGAACAGCAGAGCAGAAACAAAATTGAGAATGGAGAATGATTCTGACTGACCTGACCCTGACTGACGAAAAGAGATTTTCTAAATTGCTTTCTGCAAATAAAAAAGGACTTCCGGTAAAACCGGAAGTCCTTGATCTATCGTTTTGGTAACGAGATTACTTAGCCATGGAAGCAACTTCTGCTGCGAAGTCGTCAACCTTCTTCTCGATGCCCTCGCCCTTCTCGAAACGAACGCACTTAACGAGCTTGATCTCGCCGCCCAGCTCCTTGGCAACAGCCTTGATGTGAGCCTCAACGGAAACCTTGTTCTCCTTAACGAAAGCCTGCTGCAGGAGGCAGTTCTCCTCGTAGTACTTGCCGATACGGCCGTCTACCATCTTGTGGATGATCTGCTCCGGCTTCGGCTTAGCAGCGGTCTTGTTCTCCTCGAGAGCCTGGATCAGGAGGATCTCCTTCTCCTTTGCGAGGGTAGCCTCGTCAACATCGGACTTGTCCAGGAAGGACGGGTTCATAGCAGCAGCCTGCATGCCGATGTCCTTGCCCAGCTCCTTAACAGTAGCGTTGTCCTTCAGACCCTCGGAAACTTCCAGACCAACCAGAACGCCGATTACGCCGCCCATGTGGTTGTAAGCAACGTTAACGGTGGAGTTGTCGAAACGCTCGAAACGACGGATCTGCAGGTTCTCGCCGATGGTCAGAACCTTCTCCTGCAGAGCGTCCTGAACGGTGCCTTCGCCCATCTTGCAAGCCTTGAGAGCCTCAACGTCAGCCGGAGCGTCCTTGATAACAACGTTAGCAACGTCGGCAACGAACTGCTGGAAGTCAGCGTTCTTAGCAACGAAGTCGGTCTCGGAGTTTACCTCGATGATTGCGCCTACGCCGCACTCATCACATACGGTAGCCTTGACCAGACCCTCAGCAGCGATGCGGTCTGCCTTCTTGGCAGCCTTAGCCAGGCCCTTCTCACGGAGCAGCTCGATAGCCTTGTCGAAGTCGCCGTCGGCCTCGGTCAGTGCCTTCTTGCAGTCCATCATGCCTACGCTGGTCATTTCGCGGAGCTTCTTTACGTCAGCAGCGGTAAAAGCCATTTTATTATTCCTCCAATTTATGATTTTACGATGAAAAAAACGTAGGGCACAACGAACACCGGCGCGCCGGGTCGTCGCGCCCTACGAACAACTCACTGAATGTTATATTGAGTTATGAATTACTCAGCCTTAGCCTCAACCTCGAGCTGCTCGCCCTGCTTGCCTTCCAGAACAGCGTTAGCCATGGTCTGGGAGATCAGCTTGATAGCGCGGATAGCGTCGTCGTTGCCCGGGATAACGTAGTCGATCTCGTCCGGATCGCAGTTGGTATCAACGATTGCAACGATCGGAATGCCCAGCTTGCGTGCTTCTGCGATCGCGTTCTTCTCCTTGCGGGAGTCAACTACGAACAGAGCGCCCGGAAGCTCCTTCATTTCCTTAACGCCGCCGAGGTACTTCTCGAGCTTAGCGATCTCGAGCTGGAGCTTGATAACTTCCTTCTTCGGGAGCAGATCGAAGGTGCCGTCAGCCTGCATCTTCTGCAGCTGGTTCAGACGAGCGATACGGGTACGCATGGTCTTGAAGTTGGTCAGCATGCCGCCCAGCCAACGTGCGTTAACGTAGAACTGACCGCAGCGCTCAGCCTCTTCCTTGATTGCGTCCTGTGCCTGCTTCTTGGTGCCGACGAACAGGATGGACTTGCCGGAAGCTGCCATATCGCGTACGAAGAAGTATGCTTCCTCGAGCTTCTTTACAGTCTTCTGGAGGTCAATGATGTAGATACCATTGCGCTCGGTGAAGATGTAGGTAGCCATTTTCGGGTTCCAACGACGGGTCTGATGGCCGAAGTGTACGCCGGCCTCCAGCAGCTGCTTCATAGAAATTACTGCCATTTTGTTTTTCCTCCTTGGTTTTTCCTCCATCCCTGATCATCTGACAGCGGCAACAGAACGAGCGTCCCATCACCGACCGCTTTCATCACGGGATGTGTGAATTCATGCTATGATAGTTTACACCAATGGGAGGGGGATGTCAAGAGGAAAGTTGAAAATTGAGGATGGAAAATGAAGAATGAAGAATGAACGATACGGTTTACGGCGTTTCTCCGGGGTTGGCAGTGCATGAAATGCATACCGCAGGGTGCTGAAATCTTTTTTCGCCGCATAAAATTATGGCAGGAGGGGATTTCTTTGCGATTGGGTTTTCGTCACACCGCGTTTCAGGCGGTATGCACGGTTTTGGTTTTATGCTTTGCGCTCGGACTGCTTGCGCGTGCCGACACGGTGCAGCCGGTATTCGGGGAGGACAGCGTGCGCGTGCCGATCCTAATGTACCACAGCATTCTCAAGGACAGCGCACGGCAGGGCAAATATGTTATCTCGCCGGCGGTTTTGGCGGCCGATCTGGACGCCTTGCAGGCGAAGGGGTATACCGCCGTAACGGTGAGCGATCTGCTGGCGTATGTACAGGACGGCGCAGACCTGCCGGAGAAGCCGGTGATGATCACCTTCGATGACGGCTACTACAACAATTACATTTATGCTTATCCGCTGCTCAAGCAGCGCGGAATGAAGGCGGTTGTGTCCATCATCGGCAGCCAGACCGCGCTTTTCACCGACAACGGAGAGGAAAACGCCTACTGGTCGCATTTGCGGCTTGACCGCCTGCGCGAAATGCAGGATGTGTTTGAGGTGCAGAATCATTCGTGGAACCTGCACGAGTACGGCGAACGCCGCGGCTGTCTGCGCCGCAGAGGCGAGGACGAAACGCGCTATGAGACGCTGCTCCGCGAGGACACCGAGCAGACGCAGACGCTCATCACGGACGCCGGACTGCCCGCGCCGACCTGCTATACCTATCCGTTCGGCGCGTGCTCCAAAGAGAGCGAAACGCTGCTCAAGAGCATGGGCTTCCGGTGTACGCTCGGGTGCGAGGAGCGCATCAATACCGTTACACGAAACCCGGACTGTCTGTTTGAACTGGGGCGGTTCAACCGTCCGGCAGGGCAGAGCACGGAACGTTTCCTGCACCGCGCGTTAGGAGAGGATTAAATGCAGAATACCATGCGATTTTCCGAGCTGCACTGCCGTGAGGTGATCAATCTGTGCGACGGAGCACGGATGGGCGAGGTGAGCGATCTGCTGTTCGATCCGGTCTGCGGACAGATTACCGCACTCGTTGTGCCCGCGCAAAGCGGCATTGTCGGACTGTTCTCCAAAAATGACTGCGTTATTCCGTGGGGGTGCATTGAAACCCTTGGGGAAGACTATATTCTGGTCCGATATAGACCTAAATAAATATAGGATTAGACCTGTACCGTAGGGCGGGGCACTCCGGAATGGCTTCTCTTGCCCTACGGAGAAGGCAAAACCACATCAAATGCAAAAAGAAAAAGGCGGACAACCGTCCGCCTTTTGGCTCAATCCTTCTTATACTTTGCAACGCCCTCGGTGTAGAGGTTGCCGCCGACCGAATCCTGCGACACGATGGCGGAGAAATTCTCCACGGTGAGACGCTTGACCGACTCACAACCCAGCTCGTCATACGCGATGACCTCGACATTCTTAATGGATGCCGCCTTCGCCGCGCCTGCGCCGCCGATGGCTACCATATAAACCGCGCCGTTGCGCGCCATTGCGTCCTGCACGCCCTGACCCCGCACGCCCTTGCCGATCATGCAGGCAAGACCTGCATCGAGCAGACGCGGTGCGAACGGGTCCATACGGCCGGAGGTGGTCGGGCCGACCGAGCCGATGACCTGACCCGGCTTTGCGGGGGTCGGGCCGGCGTAGTAGATCGCCGCGCCGTCGAGGTCGAACGGCAGCTTGTCGCCTGCGTCCATCGCGGCAACGATCTTCTTGTGTGCGGCGTCGCGCGCGGTGTAGACCGTGCCGGTCAGCGTTACGGTGTCGCCCGCACGCAGCTTCGGCGCCATTTCCTTGAGCTGTTCGGTTTTCAAATCGTAGTGTGCCATGCTTATTCCTCCGTTTTCGGGCGCAGATTGTTCAGAACCTCACGCAGTCCGTTTTTTGCCTTGTCCGGCTCGGGATGGGGCGCCTCGCCGTCCTTTTTGCCGAGCGACGCGCTGATCTTGTCAATTTCACCGAGCACCTCACCGGCCTTGCGGGCCATCTCGGCGGATTCCTGCTGGTTGCGTGCCAGAACGGTGCGGTAGTTCTCCTTGGTGGCATCCAGCTGGCGGCGCACCTGCTCGATGGTCTCCATCGACTTGCGGCGCAGCTTCTGCAACTCAACCTTGGCATCCTCCTCGATCTGCTTGGCGCGCCGGTACGCGGAAAGCTCCATCTCGGCGATCTTCTCTCTGGTCGCATCGTATTCGCCGCACTTGGCCGACAGCTTGGCGTTCTCCGAGGTCAGCCGGTCGTTTTCCGCCGCAAGCTGCGCCGCACGGGCGTTCTGCGCCTCGATCTCGGTCGCCTGAAGGGAAAACCCGCTTTCGATCTGGTCCAGCTGTGCGCGGATTTTATCGGTATCCAGCGTCATTTCGCCCAGCCGCTCGAGCAGCTCGGCGTTCTTCGCGGTAAGCGCCTCGTTCTGTGTGCGCAGCTCGTTCATCGCGGACTGAGCCTCGGTCAGCTGAGAGCGAAGCTCGGCGGTCTCGGTGTAGTATTTCGTGTCGGTTTCTTCTATGTAATGCAGTACGTCCTCGCGGTTAAAGCCGCCGAAGATGGCACTGCGGAATCCACGGGTTTGCTCGTCCATTGCAGTTCCTCCCACAATAATCTTTCTTTAGTATAGCAAATTCATGAGATAAAGGCAAATAATAATTAGTAATTACTAATTCCTAACTGCTAATTACTGACTCATATATATAATATGTGTCTTGCAATCAAAAAAAGAACGTGCTATTATTATCTTAACTTGCAAAAACGAGGAAGATGCTCAATGTTAGAATTAAAAGATTTCGAGGCAGCTGCGGACCGACTGAAAAACGTCATCCACAACATTCCGCTGTCTACGTCCTGCACCTTCTCCGCCATGACCGGCGCAGAGGTTTATCTGAAGTACGAAAATCAGCAGAAGACCGGCTCCTTTAAGGTGCGCGGTGCTTACAATAAGATTATGAAGCGCTTCGCTGAGGGTGACCTGCACGCTGTTGTTGCGTCCTCTGCGGGCAACCATGCACAGGGCGTTGCCTTTGCGGCAACCGCTGCCGGTGTAAAGTCCACCATCGTTATGCCGCGTTCCGCGCCGATCGCCAAGGTTTCCGCAACCCAGGGCTACGGTGCCGAGGTTGTTCTGGCGGGCAATATTTATGATGAAGCCTATGCCAAGGCGTGCGAGATCTGCGAGGAGACCGGCGCAGAGTTCATCCACCCGTTTGACGATGAGGATGTTATGGCGGGTCAGGGCACCATCGCACTGGAAATCCTGCGCGACCTGCCGGGCGTTGACATGATCTTCGTTCCGGCAGGCGGCGGCGGACTGATCTCCGGCGTGGCTGCCTGCGCAAAGCAGATCAACCCGCGCATCCAGATCATCGGCGTACAGGCTGAGGGCGCACCGGCGATCGCAAATTCGTTCCGCACCGGTGAGCGCATTCCGTCCGATACCGTGCACACCATCGCTGACGGCATTGCCGTAAAGACCCCGGGCGAAAAGACCTTTGAGTATATCAAGAAGTATGTGGACCGCGTTGTCACGGTTTCCGATGACGAGATTGCTTCCGCTGTTCTGCTGCTGCTCGAGCGCTGCAAGCAGGTCGTTGAGACCTCCGGTGCGGCTCCGCTTGCGGCTGTACTCAACAACAAGGTGGATGTACGCGGCAAGAAGGTCGTCTGCGTGCTGTCCGGCGGCAATATCGACGTATCCTTTATCCACAAGATTGTGGAAAAGGGCCTGATTACCCGTTGCCGTCAGCTGAAGTTCTCTGTGCTCATGCCGGATGCACCGGGCGCACTCGAGCATTTCTCGCACATCGTTGCACAGCAGAATGCCAATATCATCCTGTTCCAGCATGACCGCGTACAGACGGACCTCGAGATCGGCGAGGCGATTATCCATGTCGTCTGTGAGGTCGGCGGCGTTGACCACGCCAAGCGCCTCATCGACACCCTCACCGATGATGGCTATAAGGTGTTCACTTCGCAGATTTGATAAAAATGCAATGAAATTACAGCGTTCCGCTTGGATAGAGCGGGACGCTGTTCTTTTTTTCGGAAGAATGGAGAATTGAGAATTGAAAGTGAACGTAAACCATCACATTCGTTTTCCGCTCTCCATTTTCAATTACGCCTGCCTCCTCACTCCTGCCTGAATCAGTGACAAATGTAATATTGACAAATAAATAACGATGTGCTATTATCTCAGCGTGATAAGGAATGAAAAAACAGGTGGACGTTTTATCGCATTATTTGCCTTAAAACGGATAGAATAATAAAACCACGCATACAGTCAATCGCAGAAAGGAAGCATTACGCTATGGCAGCACACATCAACGACGAAATGCTGAACAAAATGGACGCATACTGGCGGGCGGCAAATTATCTTGCAGCCGGTCAGCTTTACCTGCTCGACAACCCGCTGCTCAAGGAGCCGCTGAAGCCTGAGCACATCAAGAAGAAGATCGTCGGTCACTGGGGCACGGTGCCCGGTCAGAACCTGATTTACGTTCATCTGAACCGCATCATCAAGCAGTATGATCTGGATATGATCCTGCTGTCCGGTCCGGGTCACGGCGGCAATTTCTTCGTGGCGAACACCTACCTCGAGGGCACTTACAGCGAGGTTTACCCGAACATCAGCGAGGACACCGAGGGCATGAAGCGCCTGTTCAAGCAGTTCTCGTTCCCGGGCGGCATTGCCAGCCACGTTGCACCGGAGACCCCGGGCTCCATCCACGAGGGCGGTGAACTGGGGTATTCTCTGGCGCACGGCTTTGGTGCGGTGCTGGATAACCCCGACCTGATCGCAACCGTAGTTGTCGGTGACGGCGAGGCGGAGACCGGCCCGCTGGCAACCTCGTGGCACGGCAACAAGTTCCTCAATCCGGTGACGGACGGCGTTGTTCTGCCGATCCTGCACCTGAACGGCTACAAAATCTCTAACCCGACCCTGCTTTCGCGCATTCCGGAGGAGGAACTGCGCAAAATGCTCGAGGGCTGCGGCTGGAAGCCGTATTTCGTCGAGGGCGATGAGCCGATGAAGGTACACCGCGCACTGGCGGACACGCTCGACACCGTAACCGAGGAAATCCTCGCCATCCGCAAGCATGCCCGCGAGACCGGCGACACGACCCGTCCGATCTATCCGATGATCGTGCTGCGCACCCCGAAAGGCTGGACCGGTCCGAAGAACGTGGACGGCAAGCAGATCGAGGGCAGCTTCCGCGCGCATCAGGTGCCGCTGATGATGGACAGCCCGGAGCACCTGCCCATGCTCGAGCAGTGGCTGCGCAGCTACCATCCGGAGGAGCTGTTCGACGAAAACGGCAAGCTGATTCCCGAGCTCAAAGCGCTGGCGCCGACCGGCGAGCACCGCATCGGCGCAAACCCGCACGCCAACGGCGGTCTGCTCATGCACCAGCTGCGCCTGCCGGATTTCCGCGATTACGGATTGAATGTTCCGGCTCCGGGTGCGGTCGAGGGTCAGGATATGATCGAGCTTGGCGCTTATGTCCGCGATGTCATCAAGCTGAACATGGACAGCCGCAACTTCCGCGTATTCGGCCCGGACGAGACCATGTCCAACCGCCTGAGCCACATTTTCGAGGTCACCGACCGCGAGTGGAACGCCGAGCGTCTGGACACCGACGAATTTCTGTCCGCAAGCGGCCGCGTGATGGACGGCATGCTGTCCGAGCACATGTGCGAGGGCTGGCTCGAGGGCTATCTGCTGACCGGCCGTCACGGCTTTTTCGCAAGCTATGAGGCATTCATCCGCATTATCGACTCGATGGCGGCACAGCACGCCAAGTGGCTCAAGGTCTGCAACGGCCTGCCGTGGCGTCAGCCGATCGCGTCGCTCAACCTGATTCTGGCTTCCAACGTATGGCAGCAGGACCACAACGGCTTTACCCATCAGGACCCGGGCTTCCTTGACCACATCGCCAACAAAAAGGCGGATGTTGTCCGTCTGTACCTGCCGCCCGATGCAAACTGCCTGCTCAGCTGCTTCGATCACTGCATCAAGAGCCGCAACTATGTCAATGTCATCGTGGCATCCAAGCATCCGCGTCCGCAGTGGCTGACCATGGAGCAGGCTGTGCAGCACTGCACCCAGGGCATCGGTATCTGGGAGTGGGCATCCAACGATCAGGGCGCAGAGCCGGACGTTGTTATGGCGTGCTGCGGCGAGACGCCGACGCTCGAAACGCTGGCTGCCGTATCCATCCTGCGGGAAGAGCTGCCCGAACTTAAGGTTCGTGTTGTCAACGTGGTTGACCTGATGAAGCTGCAGCCCGAGCGGGAGCATCCGCACGGCCTGTCCGACGCTGAGTACGACATGCTGTTCACCAAGGATAAGCCGATCATCTTCGCCTTCCACGGCTACCCGACGCTCGTTCATGAGCTGACCTACCGCCGTCATAACCGCAACCTGCACGTTCGCGGCTACAGGGAGGAGGGCACCATCACCACGCCGTTCGATATGCGCGTGCAGAATGATATCGACCGCTTCCACCTCGTCAAGGACGTTCTGCTGCGCCTGCCGCAGCTTGGCAACCGCGGCGCGTACCTCTACCAGAAAATGAGCGATAAGCTGGTGCAGCATCAGCAGTATATCAACGAGTACGGTGAGGATATGCCGGAAGTCCGCGAGTGGAAATGGAAATAATAGAGAATTGAAAATGAAAAATGGAGAATGACCGTGAAGGGATGGTTCTCCGCAGGGCGCACATTGTGCGCCCTTTTCCTTTGCATAGGCATAAAAATGTTGAAATAATGATAGAATGGCAGAGATGCAGCCGTAGGGTGCGCCAAGGTGAAATGCGGCGCAGCCGCAAGAGAAGGTGCCCTACAGTATTCGTTCAATCTATACATATGCAGCGCGGACGGAACTCGCGCAAGGACAGCACAATTCTCAATTTTCAATTTACACCTTGACACATTCCCGAAAGGGTGTTATTATCTAACTGTACTAAAACACACAGTACAGTTGATACACTCTCAAATCAACAAAAGGAAAGGAGGCGCGTCAGGTGATTAAAATCGACTATCGGGATGCCCGACCCATCTATGAACAGGTGGTGGACGGCATTGAGGGACTGGCTTTGCGTGGGGCACTGCCGGCGGACACCCAGCTGCCCAGTGTACGGCAGCTTGCGATGGAACTGTCGATCAACCCGAACACAATACAGCGCGCTTACGGAGAGCTGGAACGCCGCGGTGTGATCTACGCCGCAAAAGGACGGGGAAATTTTATATCGGACAATGCAGCGGCGCTGCGTTCCCAGAGGCTTAACGAACTGGGTGAGCAGATTACCGCACTGGCCGGTCAGGCGCGCTCACTCGGGGCGACCGAGGAGCAGCTGCGCGGCTGGGTAGAGAGGAAAGGAGAGAGCAGAACATGATTACGGCAACCAACGCGACCAAGCGGTTTGAGGACATCACGGCGGTCGATCACATCTGCGCGGAAGTGAAGGACGGCTCGGTTTATGGCCTGATCGGCTCAAACGGCGCGGGCAAGTCCACGTTCCTGCGCATGCTGGCAGGCATCCTGCAGCCGGACGAGGGCACGGTGCAGATCGACGGCAAGGACATTTTCGAGAACATTGCGATGAAGGAACGGTTTTTCTTCATCTCGGATGAGCAGTTCTTTTTCCCGAACAGTACACCGAAGGAAATGAAAAACTACTACAAGCGCTTTTACAGCAAATTCGATGAAGCGCGCTACCGCAAGCTGATGAACGGCTTCGGTCTGGACGAAAACCGCAAGCTGCGGACGTTCTCCAAGGGCATGAAAAAGCAGGTTTCGGTCATCTGCGGCGTATGCAGCGGCACGGACTACTTATTCTGCGATGAGACGTTCGACGGTCTCGACCCGGTCGTTCGCCAGACGGTAAAGAGCCTGTTTGCCGAGGATGTAGCCGACAGAGGTCTGACGCCTATCATCGCCTCGCATAACCTGCGTGAGCTGGAGGACATCTGCGACCACGTCGGTCTGCTGCATCGCGGCGGCATCCTGTTCTCGCGCGATCTGGACGACATGAAGCTCGGCATGTACAAAATGCAGTGCATTTTCCCGAATCCGCTGCCGGATTCCGCGTGGGAAGGCTTTGACATTCTGCACAAGGAGCAGCGCGGCTCGCTGTACACTATTACGGCGCGCGGCAGCCGGGAAGAGCTGCTCGCCAGGGTGAACGCGCTGAACCCGACCTTCTGCGAAATGCTCCCGCTGACGCTGGAGGAAATCTTTATCAATGAAACGGAGGTGGCAGGCTATGATGTCAAGAAACTCCTGTTCTAAGGGTCTCGTGCGGGATTGCATGAAACGCAATCTGTGGGCCATCGTGCTGTCCACGGTGGGATTCTTTATGGCACAGCTGCTGCCGGTGATTATGACGGCGCAGCACAGCCTGTCGGCACATAAGCAGGATCTGGTCAATCTGAGTGCGGCCGATGCCGCGGCAAGCTGGCAAGGCTATGTGGAGAGCGTCGGTGAGATGCTCGGCGGACAGAATGTGTTTGTCAAGCTGGCCGTCATCATTCTGGCGGTCACCTGCGGTGTGAGCATGTTCGCGTACCTGCACAATCGCCGCAAGGTGGATTTCTATCACAGCCTGCCGATTTCGCGCAGCCGCCTGTTCGCGGTAAACTACGCGACCGGTGCGCTGTGTGCGCTGGTGCCGTACCTCGTGCTGCATGCGCTGAGCATTGTCGGCGCATGTGCAATGGGCTTCGGGGAAGCGGTCAATGCATCGCTCATCGGCGTGATCGTGTCCAACGTCATTTTCTTCTTCCTGCTGTACGCGATGGCGGCTGTTACGACCATCCTGTGCGGCAACACGGTCATCACGCTGCTGCTCGGTCTGTGGGTGTACTTCGGACCGACGCTCGTAACCGCACTGTGGCAGGGTCTCAAGAGCATGTTCTTCCAGACCTATGTGACGGATGCCTCCGTGACTTCGCTGCTGTTCTGCAGTAAATTTGCACCGCTGATTCAGTATTTCGGCGTAAACGGCACGAAAATGCATAGCTGGGCAGTGGAGCCTGTCTATGCGATGGATTACTCCGCCGGGCTGCAGGAGTCGAGTGCTATCGGTCTGCTGATCGGCTATGCGGTTGCGGCGATCGTTATCACCGCACTGGCGCTGTTCCTGTTCCGCATCCGAAAGAGTGAGCGGGCGGGCACGGCACTGGCATTCAACCCGATCAAGCTGCCCGTCAAGATTATTATCTGCGTGGTTATGGGTACGGCGTTCGCTGAGATTTTCAAAATGCTGGTCTACGAATCCGAGCTGTGGTTCTGGGTCGGTCTGGTACTCGGCACGGTCATTTTCCACTGCGTGGTGGAGATTATTTATGCGTTCGACTTCCGCGCCATCTTCCGCAAGCCGCTGCAGCTGGTTATCATCCTTGCAGTGCTGTGTGCGGGTCTGCTGACCATGCAGGCGGATGTGTTCGGTTATGATGAGTGGCTGCCGGATGAGGGCAGCATTGCAGCGGCAGCGCCGATGGGTTACGTCGGTGAATCGGCACTGCTCAGTGAGCCGGAAAACATCGCGGCAGCGCGGCAGCTGGCGGCGCTCGGCGTGGAAAGCCTGAATAATACGGATGAAAATGCACAGAAGGCGTGCATCACCGTCACCTTCAAGCTGAAGAACGGCAAGGTGAAGAGCCGCTCGTATGAGCTGCCGGCCACAGACGAAGTGTTCACGCTCAAAAAGCAGATTTACCAGTCCGCAGAGTACAAGCAGAAGGCGTGGTCGCTGTTTGCGCTCGGCGAGGTCAATGAGGGTTATCACCGCAACATTGTTTTCTACACCAACGGTGACGGCTACAACGGCGTCGGCACACTCAGCGACTCGCAGAAGGCGCAGGAGATCATTGACACGCTCAAGGCAGAGACGCTGACCCACACCGGAGACGCAATGCCGGTGCTGCGCATGGAATTCTCGCAGCAGAACAACGACGATTATTACAACGAGGGTGCCGTATGCGTGACCGACAAGGACGTAAAGACGCTTGCACTCATCAAAAAGTACGCCAATATCGTTCCCAAGGCCATCAGCGCGAAAAACGTAAAGCTGATTACACTGAGCATCTATCTGCCGGATAAAGACTTCTGGCAGGGCGTGCAGGTGACCGACAGGGCGGACATTGACGCGCTGCTCAAGAATGCGGTCAACATTGACGCAATGAATCTGTACGGCAGCGATGCGATGGCGTACGGCGTTATGCAGCAGTTTACCCGCAGCAACGTATCCGTGACCTACACGGACGAAAAGGGCGATGAGTGGGATGCAAGCGCAGGCTACACCGAAGAGGATTATCCGAAGGATATCATCGAGAAATACCGTGCACAGGCGGAGAAGGACGCGGAAAACGGCGTCGAGTCTGTACAGGACGGTGATGTTGCCTATACAACGGAAGTGCCCCTCGGATGAGAAAGCGCGGTATCATCGGCACGCTGCTTCTGCTGGTGTACCTTGCAGGTGTGGGACTGTTTACCGGTCCTTCACTGGCGCAGCTGCTCGTTGGCCATCTGCCGCAGCCAAGGCTGGAGCTGATTCCGTTTGCGGATATGATTTCCGTGCTGACGGACAAAAACGCGGTCGGACTGGGCGCGTTCGTGAACATTGCCGGAAATATCGCGCTGCTGTTTCCGCTCGGGCTGTTCCTGCCGCTGTTCTGGCGGTGGTTCGAGCGGGCAGGCCGCACCATCCGGTGGTGCTTCGGCACCTCGCTCAGCATTGAGCTGATACAGCTGGCCGCGGGCGGCGTCACCTCGGCAGATGATCTGCTGCTCAATACGCTCGGCGGTGCGTTCGGCTTCGCGGCGGCAAGGCTTCTGATGAGAGCGTGTCCCAAGCTCGCGCCGCAGGGCGAGGGAAGGGCAGAGTGGGCAGCACCGCTTGTCTGCTGGCTCGTCATCATCGCGGCAAGTACAATATCCGATCTGCTGATTCTGTGGTAGGAGACAGCGGGTCGCAGGATAGAGAGTAATATACGGAAAACAGGCACACCGTGAGGTGTGCCTGTTTTGGGGTTAACGGGTGAAAATGCTCGTAAAAATGAAAAAACGCCGTGTTGGCGTTGAATTGACGGGGTTCGACAGAATATGATATAATGCAGATGGACGCTGTTGCATAGTAGCGGTCAGACCCACATTCCTTCCCGTGGTCAGCGGCAGGAAGGAGGTGGCGCGCGTGCAGAAAAAGGCTTGGAAACTCCTTGTGTGTGCAGTAATCGTGCTGTACATTTTCTGTATAAAAGCGCATTGACCGCTCGGATTAGGCCCCGGAGCGGTCAATGACTTTTAGTTGTTGATCAGTAAAGGGTCTGACTGCTGTGACAGCGTCCCTTGAGTTCATTATAACATATGCTTGGGTTTTGTCAAGTGATGAAACCGGAGCGCTTGTTTGGCTTTTGGATTGGGCGCGTGCCTGCCGTGATTGGCTATTGCCGCCCATGGTCGCACTGCTACATGCGTGCCGACCCGTCCGGTGGTGGATTCGCTTCCGTTGTGACGGAAGCCACGCCGGTTAAAACGTGCCACCGGCACGTTTCTAAGAGCCGGCTTTCGAATCCATTCCACCTGACACCAAAAAAGAACCGATACTCGAATGAGTATCGGTTCTTTTGGTGGAAGGTGGTGGATTCGAACCACCGAAGTCATAGACGACAGATTTACAGTCTGTTCCCTTTGGCCACTCGGGAAACCTTCCATATTCAGTTACCAGCTTGATTGGAGCTGGTGGACGGACTTGAACCCCCGACCTGCTGATTACAAATCAGCTGCTCTACCAACTGAGCTACACCAGCGTTTTGTCAAGCCGTCTGTCTCAGCGACTTATATATAATAGCATGCAGAGAACAAATTGTCAACAGCTTTTTGCAAAGTTATCGAAAATAATTGTAAAGCCCTGTAAACCGCTATCGGAAAAAGGCGGACACACCGGTCCGCCCCTGCGTATGGATTAAACGAACATATTTTGCACCAGCACCATGTAAAGCACCGTGCCGACGCCGATGGACAGCAGGTTATTATGCTTCCAGATGTGCAGCAGCGCCGTGATGGCAATGCACAGCAGCTCGGGAATACCATGCGTACCCGTCACCCAGCCGACGTTCTTGAGGCAGTACACGACCAGCAGCGCGATGACTGCGGGCGGCAGGGTAGAGCCGAGGTATCGGATGATCGGCGGAATGGGCTTGGAGCCGTTGAACAGCAGGAACGGCGCGACGCGCGTTGCAAATGTGCAGACGGCTGCCACGGCGATCATGGCGATAGCGTATGTCGTTGTCATATCAGGCGACCTCCTTTGCCAGACGGCCGCGCATAGCGACCAGCATGACGCAGATTGCGAGCATGGCGGGCAGGATGAAATTGTCCGGCCCGAGGATGGCGAGCGACACAGCTGCTGCAGCCAGCCCCATCAGTGCAGGAATGTGGCACTTCGTGCTCTGCCATTGCTCCACAAAGATCACTGTGAACAGCGAGGTCATGGCAAAATCAATGCCGGTGGTGTCAAACGGCAGTATGCCGCCGATGATCGTGCCGAGCACCGAGCCGAGGATCCAGTAGCTATGATCCAGTATGGCGATCCAGAAGCGCATATCGCCTGCATCAATGCCCTCGGGCGTCTTGACCGAGCACAGCAGGGAATAGGTCTCATCGGTCAGCGAGAAGATCATGTACCACTTGCGGCGGCCCATCGCATGAAAAGTCTCCAAAAAGGACAGACCGTAGAAGATATGCCGGCAGTTGAGCAGCAGTGTCATCACAGCAACGGTAACAAGGGATGCCTTGGCTGCCAGAAGCGACACAAGCAGATACTGTCCCGAGCCTGCGTAGATGGTCAGGCTGCAGAAGAAGGACCAGATCGATCCGAAGCCGATATCGCGCAGCATAACGCCGAATGCGAAACCGATGAACAGATAGCCGCACAGTACGGGTATCGTGGCGGTAAAGGCAGGACGAAGCGCCTTTTTCATGGAAATCACCTACATACTATAAGGGTAAAAGAAAAGCGCTCTGCGAACAGAGCGCTTTGGCATTTCAACGTAAACGCACAAATCGTTAAAATCAGATAGCGCGGGTAACCTTGCCGGAACGGAGGCACCGAGTACATACGTTGATATGGCGGGGAGTACCATCGACCATAGCCTTTACGCGACGAACGTTCGGCTTCCAGGTTCGATTGGAACGACGGTGAGAGTGGGAAACCTGAATACCAAAGGTCACACCCTTATTGCAAATATCGCACTTTGCCATTTTCCTGCACCTCCTTCTTTCGGGCATTGCATAGCAGATATTATATTACCACATGTATAGAATGAATGCAAGCATTTTTTTCAGAAAAAGAGAAAATTTCAAGTTTTCCTGCGGTCCGTGCGGAAATCGTTGAAAATAACAGGAAAATAGGGTATAATACATCTATATCTACTTTATGTATATACAAGGCAATACCGCACAATTAAAGCTGCGGTGCTTTGCGGAAATTTTGTGCCCTGACTTCGTTGCAATTTCACGGTAATACAACAAGTATTACCGCAAAACTGCGCCTCGTCAGTACGCAAAATTTACTCGCAAATCGCTCTTGTTCAATTATGTGGTATTGCCATAAAACAGCAGAGTAAAGAGGATATATTAATACCTGCCACAGCGGAAGGGAGCATTATACTTATGCAGTTAAAAGAATTCGGTGTCAGCTTGGGCGATCTGATCCATGAATTTAATTTTGAGGTCGTTTACGGTCCGGAAGGCTTTGAAAAGACCGAGATCACCAAGGACGACGTAAACCGTCCCGGTTTGCAGCTGGCAGGATTTTTTGATTATTTCGATCCGAACCGTATCCAAATCATGGGCAAGGTTGAGTCCAGTTATGTAGAGGGTCTGTCGAGCGAGGAGCGCCGCAGCCGTTTCGACCGTCTGTTCGAGACCGGCATCCCTGTGCTGCTGCTCTCGCGCAACATTGACGTATTTTCGGAGTGCCTTGCGGCTGCACAGGAGCACGGTGTGCCGATCCTCCGTACCAACGAGTTTACCTCTACCATCATGAGTGCGATCATCGCCTCCCTCAAGGTCAATCTTGCACCGCGTGTTACGCTGCACGGCGTACTCATCGAAATCTACGGCGAAGGTGTGCTTCTGCTCGGTGACTCCGGTGTCGGCAAGTCCGAGACCGCGATCGAGCTGGTAAAGCGCGGCCACCGTCTGATCGCGGACGACGCGGTTGAGATCAAGCGTGTATCCGACAAGACGCTCGTCGGTACGGCGCCCGAGGTTATCCGCCACTTTATCGAGCTGCGCGGCATCGGCATTGTTGATGTTCGCCGTATCTTCGGTGTCGGCGCGATTAAAATGACCGAAAAGGTTGAGCTTGTCATCAACCTCGAGCCGTGGGAGGACGGCAAGCAGTACGACCGTCTCGGCATGGACAGCCAGACGACCTCCATCCTCGATATCGCGGTTCCGAGCCTGACCATTCCGGTAAAGCCCGGCCGTAACCTTGCTGTTATCATCGAGGTTGCAGCGATGAATGACCGTCAGAAGAAGATGGGCTTCAACGCCGCGAAGGAACTGCAGGAGCGTATGCTCAAGCAGTACGGCAACTGATAAAAGGTAAGGCAATACCGCACCATGCAAGCGGTGCTGCCCTCAACAATTCAATAAAAGGTGGGGATCTTTATGAAAAAAGCAGCGGTATTGGTATGTATGGCGTCTGTTCTTCTTTCGGGATGCAGCGGTGCCGGTGGGGAAAAGGTGTCGCAGACGGCGGATTCGTCCGCGCAGGCGGTCGCGTCCGAGCTGGCAAAGACCGACTGGACGGCAGTCAGCACCGATATAAACAGCGATGACGCTGCGTATGTGATGGCGCATAGGGACACGGTTGCGCTCGACAGGCTGATCGCGTTTACACTTACAGCCGATGGCGGGCCGAGTGAGGGCGCGTGCGAGGAGCTGCGAAGCCGTTTTCTGGAATCGCCGCACACTGTTCTGGCGTATCTGGTGCTGATGGGCGATCAGACGGTATCGTCGGACGACAGCACACCGGCGGCGGAGTTCATCTGCGGGCAGATTGCCTCGGCAGATGCTGCATGGCATGACGGCTCGGAGGAGTTTGCACAGGTAATGGAATCGTGCAAAGCCGACTATCCGGAAGGACCGGCGGCGGAGCTGCTGAGCAAAATGGAGACGGCACACGAAGCCTCTCTGGAACGAAATAAATAAGGTATGCAGGCAAAAGCGTGACTTTGACGGTCATGTCTTTTGCCTGCGTTTTCTTTTAGGGAAAACGACTAAACAGAGCGGATGTTTTTTGTTGCACTCACCGAAAGAAAACCGGGAACAAAACCACTTCCGGACCGTCTAACTGGGTATAAAAGGAGGTAGTTATTATGATGGAGAAAAAACGAATGGCGGCATTGCTTGCAGCGGTGCTGTTCGGCATGAGCGCGATTCCCGCCGGAGCGGTGAACCTGATCGACACGGACGCGGCAGCGACCGACTCCGCCGAGCACGCGGAGCTTGACCTGTACGGCGTGCGCGCCACAGTAACCGACAGGCAGGACGGCGAGCTGACCGTCAGCACCGAAACCGCAGGCACAGTTGTGGTGCATATTGCGGAGCAGACGATCATCATGGACACGCAGACTGGTTTGCCGGCAGGCGCGCAGGATATCAAGAAAGGCGATGAGGTGTACCTCTACTGCGGGGAAATGATGGCGCTGTCCGAGCCGCCGCAGGTGTATGCCAAGGCGATTCTGGTCAATCTGACCGACGAACATGAGCCTGCCAATCTGTTGTCCGCCGAGCAGGTGAAGAAGAACGCGGACGGCAGTCTGACCGTGCAGGCAAGCGACGGCAGCCTGATGCTGAACATTGCGCGGAATGCGTCTGTTACGCCGTTCGGCACGAAAAATAAGGCGAAACTCGATGATATTCGCATGGGAACCCGGTTTTTCGCATGGTATGACACGATTCTGGAGAGCTATCCGGCGCAGGCGGGTACGGACAAGGTCGTGCTGCTGCCGCAGGAGGATGACACGTTCGCCATCGTCATTGAGGGCGACATAGTCGCAGGCGAAGGCCGCATGACGAACGGCGTGGCGATGGTGCCGCTGCGGACGGTCGCGGAAACGCTCGGCTACACGGTGAGCTGGAACGCCAAGGACCGCACGGTGCACCTAACCAACGGCACGGTGCAGACGACCGTGACCATTGGTCGGGACGAATACTTCCACGCGACCGCAATGCCGGACGCAGACGGCATGAGCGCACCGAAGGCACTCGGCGCCGCGCCCTATATCGCGCAGAGCAGAACGTGGGTTCCGGCGGAGCTGTTCGGCCTGCTCGGCGAGCAGATTGAGATGCGCGGGGACGCGCTGTATCTCGGCGGGGTGCCGAATGCTTTCACCGGAGAAGCCGATGAGACGAATGCGTTTAACATCGTGTGCAAGGACAAGACGCTCGACAAAGGGCACATGGAAAACGGCGTGGCTATGGTGCCGCTCCGTGAGGTCGGCGAAGCCCTCGGCTACACCGTGACGTGGGACATAGAGAACCGTCAGGCGAAGATGAACAACGGCAAGGTTATGACGCATATAAACATCGGTGAGGATTCCTATATCCGTTCGGTGATGAACGGCGACGGCACGGAAGCACCGGTTTCGTTCGGCGCGGCGCCGTATTTCGCTGATGGCAAGACGTGGGTTCCGGCAAAGCTGTTTGAACTGCTCGGAGAACAGGTTGAAATGAAAGGGAATACGCTGTATCTCGGTGGAACGGAGAACTAAATACGAGAAAGGATGACCGCCATGAAACGAAAGTGGAAAGCCTGCCTGTGCATAGCCGCGTTCCTGCTGGCCGTGCTACCGGTCTCCGCAAGCGCGGATTCGGGCCCGAAACCGCAGATCACCATTCAGGTGCAGAATGCGCCGCCGGGAACGTGCTGCATTGATCTGCAGACATTCGGTTCTCCGAAAGAGGACTGGTTCGATAATCTGGAATGGAACCATATCGACCGTTCTACGCTGGACAAGGATATGGTTGTGGCGCTGGAAAATGCCTGTCCGAGCGACCGGCATTATGTGATGCTGCACGGTACGAATGCACCTGTGAATTTTGAGCAGACAAGTGATAACAATGCGACGTTTGGTTATTTCGGCGTGCCGAATATCTTTTGGATTGCCGTGTATTCGGCTGAGACCGGTCAGGTGCTGGTTTCTGAGACGCAGTTCCGTGACCAACTGCAGCAGTCGTATACAATCGACTACCTCACCGGTGAGGTGAGGGCTGGAAGTGCCATGTTGAGTTATCTCAAACAGTTCGCGTCCTCGCTGCTGCCGACGCTGCTGCTTGAGGGAATCCTGCTGCTGCCGTTCGGCTTCTGGGACAGGCGCAACGCAAGGCTGTTCCTCGGCGTAAACATCGGCACACAGCTGCTGCTCACGGTCGTAACGGCGGTCTGCATGCGGATTGGCATGCCGTTCTACCGGTATCTGGTATTTGCGCCGCTTGAGTTTGTGATTTGGATCATCGAGGCCGTTATTTACCGTAAACGGCTGCAAACCCGGCGGGAAACGGCTCATCCGATCGTTTACGCGCTGTGCGCCAACGCACTGAGCGCGGCCGCAACTTTGTTCAGCGTGCACATGATATTTCCGTGGGTTTGAGTGAAAAGAACCTGTCAATCGACAGGTTCTTTTGCGTATTTCGTCGTTTTGTGGTATGCTATACGGAGCAAAGGAGGCGAGCGGCCGTGTCAGCCAAAGCATACTATCATCTGCCCGGATTGTTTGAATTTTACGAGTTTTACCGCGCATTCCTACCGTTATACCGCGCAAATCGTGACTGGTTTTACGACTGGTGTGAGATTGGGTCCATTTACGGCGCACCGGCGGACTGCCTCTGGGGAGGCGGACGAGCGGGTTTCGGTGAGTGCGGCGCACGCGAAGCGCTGGCTCTGGCGCAGGAATACGGCATTTCCGCGCGGCTGACATTCAGCAATTCGCTTCTGCGCGAGGAACACCTGTCCGACCGCAAATGCAATGCACTCTGCGAGCTGTTTTCGCGGGCAAACGGCGTACAGAACGGCGTAATCGTGCATTCCGAGCTGCTGACCGACTACCTGCGGACGCGGTATCCGGCGCTGTACCTCGTGTCGTCCACGACCAAGGTACTGACCGATTTTGACGATTTCCGGCGCGAGCTGGACAGGGAAGAATTTCGGTATGTCGTGCCGGATTTTCGATTGAATAAACGGTTTGAGGAATTAAACGCCTTGTCGCAGGTGCACAAAGATAAGGTGGAATTTTTGTGCAATGAGTGCTGCTGGTTCGGGTGCAGTGACCGTAAGCAATGCTACGAGGTTGTCAGCCGCAAAAATCTCGGTGAGGACTGCGAGCACCGGTGCAAAGCACCGGATGCACAGAGCGGCTATCGGTTCTCCAAGGCGATGGAAAATCCGGGGTTCATCGGCGTTGATGCTGTTCTGCGGACGTATCTGCCAATGGGATTTTCGCAGTTCAAGATCGAGGGCAGGGGACTGGGCAGCGCGCTGATCCTCGAGTTTTTGCTGTATTATATGACAAAACCGGCGTATCAGCTGCGCGTGAGAGAAGAAATTTATCTGGATAATATGTTAGACCTGTTTTAACGCATAAGAAAAGAACCTGTCGTAAGACAGGTTCTTTTTCGCATAAGCAAGCAGAAATTACTTGTTCTTATTCTTGATGTACTCGTCCATCGCGGCAGCGGCACGCTTGCCAGCGCCCATTGCGAGGATAACGGTAGCCGCACCGGTAACAGCGTCGCCGCCGGCGAATACGCCGTCCTTGGAGGTGATGCCGTGCTCGTCATCAGCCACGATGCAGCCCTTGCGGTTGGTATCCAGACCCGGAGTCGTGTGACGGATCAGCGGGTTCGGGCTGGTGCCGATTGCCGCGATAACGCAGTCCAGATCGAGCACAAACTCGCTGCCCTCGACCAGAATCGGACGGCGGCGGCCGGATGCGTCAGGCTCGCCCAGCTCCATCTGCTGGCACTTGAGGCCGGTGACGTTGAAGTTCTCGTCAGACAGCACCTCGAGCGGCGCGGTCAGGAACTTGAACACAACGCCCTCTTCCTTCGCGTGGTGAATCTCCTCGAGACGAGCCGGAAGCTCCTTCTCGGAACGGCGGTATACGATGTAAACCTCTTCCGCGCCCATGCGCTTTGCGCAGCGAGCGGCGTCCATGGCTACGTTGCCGCCGCCGACAACAGCGACCTTCTTCGCGTGGTAGATCGGGGTGTCAGAGTTCTCCTTGTACGCCTTCATCAGATTGATGCGAGTCAGGTACTCGTTTGCGGAGTAAACGCCGTTTGCGTTCTCACCCGGAACACCGATAAAGGTCGGCAGACCGGCACCGGAGCCTACAAAGATAGCCTCGTAACCGTCACCGAACAGCTCGTCGATGGTCTCAGAACGGCCTACAACGAAGTTCAGAACAAACTCAACACCGAGGTCCTTCAGCGTGTCGATCTCCTTCTGCACGATGGTCTTGGGCAGACGGAACTCCGGAATGCCGTACATGAGTACGCCGCCGGCGGTGTGCAGTGCCTCGAAAACGGTAACTTCGTAACCCATGCGTGCCAGATCGCCTGCACAGGTCAGACCGGCCGGGCCTGCACCAACGATGGCAACCTTGTGACCGTTGGATTCCGGCTTTACTGCCTTTTCGGTGCTGTTTTCGCGCGCGTAGTCGGCTACAAAGCGCTCCAGACGGCCGATTGCTACAGCCTCGCCCTTGATGCCGCGTACGCAGTGGCACTCGCACTGGCTCTCCTGCGGGCATACACGGCCGCAGACAGCGGGCAGTGCGGAGGTCTCCTTGATCTTGGCAGCCGCCTCGAGGAACTTGCCCTCGGCAACCAGAGCGATAAACTCCGGAATCTTAACCTGTACCGGGCAGCCGGTCATGCAGGGCTTGTTTTTGCAGTTCAAGCAGCGCTGTGCTTCCTCGATCGCCATTTCAGCGGTATAGCCGAGCGTTACCTCTTCAAAGTTCTTATTGCGGACGTCCGGCGCCTGCTCGGGCATCGGGCACTTCTTCGGATTCATATTCGGCATGATTACTTGACCTCCTTCTTGAACAGATTGCAATGCTCCTCGCGGCGCTCTACCGCTGCGCGCTCCTGTGCCTTGTACATGGCACCGCGGCGCATTGCACTGTCAAAATCAACGAGGTGACCGTCGAAATCCGGGCCGTCAACGCATGCGAACTTGGTCTCGCCGCCAACGGTAAGACGGCAGCCGCCGCACATGCCGGTACCGTCAACCATGATGGTGTTCATGGAAACGATGGTCTTGATGCCGTACGGGCGGGTGGT
>NZ_QUDG01000005.1:171361-236396 GCF_003474415.1 Butyricicoccus sp. AM05-1
CGGCATCGTACTGGTTGCCCGCGTCGATCAGCTCCTTGAGCACCTGCGTAACCAGAGCCTTGCGGCCGTTCGAGCCGTCGTCGGTCACGATGTGCAGGTTGGTGCAGGCGTTCTTCATCTCGTCCTCGAGAATGATGATGTCCTTGCTGCGGAAACCGGCGATCAGGTCAACCTCAGCGCCCATTTCATGCAGCTTCTTGGCCTGCGGATATGCGATCGCACAGCCCAGACCGCCGCCGACAACAGCGACCTTCTTGAGACCCTCGAGCTCGCTCTCCTTGCCGAGCGGACCGACAAAATCATGCAGGCAGTCGCCCTCGTTCAGCGCGCCGAGCGCCATCGTCGTTGCGCCGACCTCCTGGAAAATGATCGTGACGGAACCCTTTTCGCGGTCAAAATCTGCGATCGTGAGCGGAATACGCTCGCCTTCTGCGCTGACACGCAGGATGATGAACTGACCCGGCTCTGCCTTGCGGGCAACGTGCGGTGCCTCGATCACCATCAGCTTGGTGTTTGCGTTCAGCGTTTGCTTTTTCAAAATCTGATACACTCTTTTTCGTACCTCCTTGCGATTGTCGCATCGAACATTTTACATTATACTGTATCACTTTAAGCAACGCAAGTGAAAATGAAAAATCAGCAGTAAAAATGGGCAGAATCGATGAAAACACACCTTGTTTGTCAAAAAATTAACTGGTTTGACGAAAGCTTCACAAAGCCGGACGGCAGTAAAACAGCACAATGTCGCTTTTCGAAACCCAGCCGCAGGCCGTGCGCGTGCGTACATGACACCAGCCGTTCTGTTCGCACAGGATGAGCAGGCGCGCACCGCTTGCCGCACTGCCGACAATCGGCGCGGAGCGAACCGGATCGGAGTGCAGCAGGAGAAGCGCGCCGCGCGGCTCGGCGCAGGCCGTGCGAAACGCAGGCGATACATATATAACAGGGGACATAGGGCACCTCCTTGTGGTTAATGCAGACTATGCTGCGAAAATGCAGAGCGTTAATTGGCAATTAAGGCAACACCGCACAATTAAGACTGCGGTGCTTTGCGGAAATTTTGTGTCCTGACTTTGTTGAAGTTTCACGGTAATACATCAAGTATTACCGCAAAACTGTGCCTCGTCAGTACGCAAAATTTACTCGCAAATCACTCTTGTTCAATTATGCGGTATTGCCTTAACGAATTACCGATTGCTTGTGTCATGATTGCTGAAAAAATAAATGCTTTTCCATAGTTTTTTCGCTGAAATTTAGGTTGCATTATTATAGAACGCGCTGTATAATAATCAATATTAGAAAGAGATGCCCGTTTTGCACGGGTCAAATCGGAAGGAGTTAACACAAATGAAGAAGTTTTCCATTGCTATGCTGAGCATGGTACTGGCAGGTTCTATGCTGCTGACCGGCTGCGGCGGCTCCAAGACCGCTGATTCCAGCAGCGACGCACAGGATTCCACCACCTCTGCGGACGGCGGCACGCTGCGCATGGGTACTAACGCTACTTTCCCGCCGTACGAGTTCGTTGGCGACGACGGTAACGTACAGGGCATCGATGTGGACATTGCTGCTGCTATCGCTGACAAGCTGGGCATGAAGCTCGAGGTCACCGATATGGAGTTCGATTCCCTGATTCCGGCGCTGCAGAGCGACACCGTCGACGTGGCGCTGGCTGGCATGACCGTTACCCCGGATCGTCAGGAGAACGTAGATTTCTCGGATTCCTACGCAAAGGGCGTTCAGGTCATCATCGTTAAGGACGGTTCCGATATCGCTTCTCCGGAGGATCTGGAGGGCAAGAACATCGGCGTTCAGACCGGCACCACCGGCGACATCTACTGCACCGGTGACTACGGTCAGGAGCATGTAAAGCAGTTCAACAACGGTCCGCTCGCAGTTGCTGCACTGGTAAATGATCAGATCGACTGCGTTGTTATCGACCAGGAGCCGGCTAAGAACTATGTTGCTGCAAACAGCGGCCTCAAGATCCTCGACACCGCTTACGCTGACGAGGATTACGCGATCGCTATCAAGAAGGGCAACACCGAGCTGCTCGACAAGGTAAACGGCGCTCTGAAGGAGCTCGAGGGTGACGGCACCCTGCAGTCCATCGTCGACAAGTATATCAGCGCTGACTCCGCAGCACAGTAAATCAACAAACGCGTACAAAGGAAGAGGGACGGTTCAGCGCCGCCCCTCTTTTGCAGTAAAATGAAAAGAAAGAGGGGATGACCTGTGAACGGTATTACAATGGACCAGTGGCTGAAAATTGTACCGGATTCGGTTGTCAATCTGCCGGAGGGTCTGCGGAACCTGCTGTTCCAGCTGTACCAGACCTTTATCGCAGCGGACCGCTGGAAATGGTTCCTGAACGGTCTGAAAATCACATTTGCGGTCACGATCGGTGCACTGATCCTCGGTGTTATCATCGGTCTGCTGATCGCTATAGTCCGTACGGCGCATGATTCCCGCCGCATGGGCAAAAGCAACATCATTCTGAGCATTCTCAACGCAATCTGCAAGCTGTATCTGACCGTCATCCGCGGTACGCCTATGATGGTTCAGCTGCTGATCATGGGCTTTGTTATCATGGTGCCTAAGGATGATACAGCGCGTCTGGTGTGCGGTATCGTTACACTGGGCATCAACTCGGGCGCATATGTTGCCGAGATCGTGCGCGGCGGTCTGATGTCGGTCAATCCGGGTCAGATGGAGGCCGGCCGTTCGCTCGGCCTGAACTACGCACAGACCATGCGCCTGATCGTTATTCCGCAGGCAATCAAGAACATTCTTCCGGCACTCGGCAATGAGATGATCACCCTGCTGAAGGATACCTCGCTCGTGTCGGTCATCGCGCTGCGCGACGTGACCAAGCAGGCACAGAATATTGTGTCCAATACCTATCAGGCCTATGTGCCGTATGTCAGCCTTGCGATCATCTATCTGGTGCTCGTTATCATCCTGACCAAGCTGCTCGGCATTTTTGAGAGGAGGCTGCGCGAAAGTGATCGACGTTAAAAACCTGCACAAATCCTTTGGCAACCATGAGGTGCTCAAGGGTGTCAACGAGCATATCGAGAAGGGCGAGAAGGTCGTAGTCATCGGCCCGTCCGGCTCGGGCAAGTCCACCTTTCTGCGCTGTCTGAACCTGCTTGAGGAGCCGACCGGCGGCGAAATTATCTTCGAGGGACAGAACATCACCGCCAAGGACACGGATATCAATCTGGTGCGCCGCCGTATGGGCATGGTGTTCCAGCAGTTCAACCTGTTCCCGCACCTGACCGTGCGCGAGAATATCAAGCTGGCACCGGTCAAGCTCAAGGTCATGACCGATGAAGAGGCGGACAAGCGTGCGCTCGAGCTGCTTGCGCGTGTCGGTCTGCCGGACAAGGCAGACAGCTATCCGGCGCAGCTTTCCGGCGGTCAGCAGCAGCGTATCGCCATCGCGCGTGCGCTGGCAATGAATCCGGACGTGATGCTGTTCGACGAGCCGACCTCGGCGCTTGACCCGGAAATGGTCGGCGAGGTTCTGGAAATCATGAAGGAGCTGGCTGATGACGGCATGACCATGGTTGTTGTTACCCACGAGATGGGCTTTGCCCGCGAGGTTGCAACGCGCGTGCTGTTCATGGACGGCGGCAATATCGTAGAGCAGAATGGGCCGAATGAGTTCTTCGCAAATCCGCAGCATCCGAGACTGAAGGATTTTCTGTCGAAAGTCCTCTAAGGGGGACGCTGTCCCCCTTAGATACCGGGACAGTTCCCGAGGAAACTGTCCCGGATATCCCCCTCTCGTCCGCACGGCGGACGAGGCTCGGGACACGCGTCCCGAGGCAGTGGTATAAAAGTCAGGTACACGCCCTGACTTTTATGGGGAATTTTATGCGGTCTGCTGCGGCAGACCTGTCCCTGCCTGTTTCGGCGTTGCCGAAAGGCGTCAGGGAATGCGAAAAGGCACGCCTTTGGCGTGCCTTTTCTGTTCGGTTTGATGGACGGCTTTGTTCGGAGCACTCCCGCAGGGCGGGCTGCCCTCCGCCCGCCGTATAACGACGGAAAACGGGGAAACGGGGGGATGCTGCTGCGGTTTGGCGCTCTGGTGGGGGATTTTTTGCGAGAACAACAAAGGGAGAGGACAAAACCTCTCCCTTTTTGTGCAATTATTGTTCGCCATATGCTTGACGGATCTGTTCAAAGCATGGTATAATGGTTTGCTGCTGAAAGTTGCAGGCTTTTCTCTATGCCTGTCATTATGTTAGCACTGTCTGATGAAAAAAGCAAGACGAAAGAATGAAGTTTTTACAACGCCGCCGGGCGTATCAACCAACACCAACAGCCGAAAGAAACGGAGTGATCAAAGCACATGAAGGTGAAAGACGTACAGCACGGCAAAACCACACGAAAGAGCTTTGCACGAATCGAAGAGATTCTCGAAATGCCGAATCTCATCGAGGTGCAGAAGAAGTCTTACGAATGGTTCCTGGATCAGGGCCTGCGTGAGGTTTTTGACGATACCGCGTCCATCACGGACTACACCGGAAATCTGGAGCTTTCCTTCCTCGATTTTTCGATGGACGAGGAGCCGAAGTACAGCATTGAGGAGTGCAAGGCACGAGATGCAACGTATGCAACTCCGCTGAAGGTCCGCATGCGTCTGCGCAACAAGGAGACCGGCGAGATCAAGGAGCAGGAGATCTTCATGGGTGACTTCCCGAAGATGACCCACGCTGCTACCTTCATCATCAACGGTGCAGAACGCGCGATCGTATCTCAGCTCGTTCGTTCCCCGGGCGTATACTACGGCAAGGAGCTTGACAAGACCGACAAGGTTCTGCTCTCCGCTACCGTAATCCCGTACCGCGGCGCATGGCTCGAGTATGAGACTGATGCAAACGACGTTTTCTACGTTCGCATTGATAAAAACCGCAAGATTCCGATCACCAGCTTTATCCGTGCCATCGGTGTTAAGACCGATGCCGAGATCAAGGAGCTGTTCGGTGAGGACCCGCTGATCGTTGCAACTCTCGACAAGGACCCGGCGCACACCGCCGAGGAAGCCCTCATCGAGATCTACAAGAAGATGCGTCCGGGCGAGCCGCCCTCTGTGGAGTCGGCTACCTCTCTGATGGACGCCATGTTCTTCGATATGCGCCGCTACGACATTTCCGCAGTCGGCCGCTACAAGTACAACAAGAAGCTGAACATCGCACGCCGCATCACCGGCCACAAGCTGGTAAATGCAGTCGCTGACCCGATGACCGGCGAGGTTCTGGCGGAGGACGGCGAGGTTCTCTCCCGCGAGAAGGCAACCATGATGGCTGCCCGCGGCGTAAACAGCGTTGTGATCGAGTCTGCCGAGGGCACTGCCGTTAAGGTATTCGGCAACGGCATGGTAGACGTAAACGATTTCTCCGAGTACCTCGGCGGCGCAACCGCAGAGGATCTGGGCCTCAAGGAGAAGGTTCGCTTCACCGTCCTCAAGGAGATCATCGACTCCGGCGTACAGGGCGACGAGCTGAAGAAGACCGTTAAGGAGCGTCACTTCGATCTGGTTCCGAAGACCATCATCGTTGATGATATGCTCGCTTCCATCTGCTATCTGCTCAACCTCGGTCACGGCATCGGCACGGTTGACGATATCGACCATCTGGGCAACCGCCGTCTGCGCTGCGTAGGCGAGCTGCTGCAGAACCAGTTCCGCATCGGCTTCTCCCGCATGGAGCGCGTTATCCGCGAGCGCATGACCATTCAGGATCTCGACGTTGTTACGCCGCAGTCCCTGATCAACATCCGTCCGGTAACCGCAGCCATCAAGGAGTTCTTCGGTTCCTCTCCGCTGTCCCAGTTCATGGATCAGAACAACCCGCTGGCTGAGCTGACCCACAAGCGCCGTATGTCCGCCCTCGGTCCCGGCGGTCTGTCCCGTGACCGTGCATCCTTCGAGGTTCGAGACGTACACTACTCCCATTACGGCCGTCTGTGCCCGATCGAGACCCCTGAAGGTCCTAACATCGGCCTGATCTCCTATCTGGCAACCTATGCACGCATCAACGACTTCGGCTTTATCGAGGCGCCGTACCGCGTTATCGAAAAGACCAAGGACGAGGAAACCGGCGAGGTCCGCTGCCACGTTACCGACGAGGTTCGCTACATGACCGCAGACGTCGAGGATGAGTACATCGTCTGCCAGGCTACCGAGCCGCTCGACGAGAACAACAACCTCGTAAACGACCGTGTAACCTGCCGTATGCGCGATGAGTTCGTCGAGGTAGACCGCAAGGACGTTGACCTGATGGACGTTTCTCCGCGCATGATGATCTCGGTTGCTACCGCATTCATCCCGTTCCTCGACCATGACGACGCAAACCGCGCACTGATGGGCGCGAACATGCAGCGTCAGGCCGTACCGCTGCTCCGCACCGAGGCTCCGGTCGTTGCAACCGGCATGGAGTACAAGGCAGCTGTTGACTCCGGTACGATTCCGCTGGCAGAGGGTGACGGCGTTGTTACCCGCGTAACCGCCCGCGAGGTTTGCGTACACTACGACAACGGCACCGACAAGACCTATCCGCTGACCAAGTTCATGCGTTCCAACCAGTCCACCTGTATCAACATGCGTCCGATCGTTGATCTGGGCGAGCGTGTCAAGGCAGGCGACGTTCTGTCTGACGGTCCGTCTACCGATCAGGGCGAGGTTGCACTGGGCAAGAATGCCCTCATCGGCTTCATGACCTGGGAAGGCTACAACTACGAGGACGCCGTACTGCTGAACGAGCGTCTGGTACGCGACGATGTTTACACCTCCATCCATATCGAGGAGTACGAGTCCGAATCCCGTGATACCAAGCTCGGACCTGAGGAGATCACCCGTGATATCCCGAACGTCGGCGAGGACGCACTCCGCAACCTCGACGAGCGCGGCATCATCCGTGTCGGCGCTGAGGTTCATGCCGGCGACATTCTGGTCGGCAAGGTTACCCCGAAGGGCGAGACCGAGCTGACCGCAGAGGAGCGCCTGCTCCGCGCGATCTTCGGTGAGAAGGCCCGCGAGGTTCGTGATACCTCTCTGCGTGCGCCGCATGGCGAATCCGGTATCGTTGTAGACGTTAAGGTATTTACCCGCGAGAACGGCGACGAGCTGTCTCCCGGTGTCAACATGGTCGTCCGCGTTTATATCGCGCAGAAGCGCAAGATCTCTGTCGGCGATAAGATGGCAGGCCGTCATGGCAACAAGGGTGTCGTTTCCCGCATTCTGCCGCAGGAGGATATGCCGTTCCTGGAGGATGGCCGTCCGCTCGACATCGTACTGAACCCGTTGGGCGTACCGTCCCGAATGAACATCGGTCAGGTGCTCGAGGTTCACCTTGGCTTCGCAGCCAAGAAGCTCGGCTGGAAGGTCGAGACCCCGGTATTCGACGGCGCAACGCTCGAGGATATCAAGGAGACGCTGGTTGCAGCAGGCGTTAACGAGGACGGCAAGAGCGTCGTATACGACGGCCGTACCGGTGAGAAGTTCGATAACCGCGTAACCGTTGGTTATATGTACTACCTCAAGCTGCATCATCTGGTAGACGATAAGATCCATGCCCGTTCGACCGGCCCGTACTCGCTCGTAACCCAGCAGCCTCTGGGCGGCAAGGCGCAGTTCGGCGGCCAGCGCTTCGGCGAGATGGAAGTTTGGGCGCTGGAAGCATACGGCGCCGCATATACCCTGCAGGAGATCCTGACCGTCAAGTCCGACGATATCACCGGCCGTGTCAAGACCTACGAGGCGATCGTCAAGGGTCACAACGTACCGCAGCCGGGCGTTCCGGAATCCTTCAAGGTACTCACCAAGGAGCTGCAGGCTCTGTGTCTGGATATTCAGGTTCTGGACGAGAACATGGAAGTGATCGAGCTGTCTGAGGACGACGACGAGGAGACCGCTGAGTACACCCGTCCGATGGAGCAGGCTGTCTCCGGCGCGGATGACGAGTTCACCGCAGCAGGCTTCGGCATCAACGATGCCGAGGAAGGCGACACCGATCTCTTTGCACTGGATAACCCCGCCGAGGATGGCGGTGACGATGCCGAAGGTGATTTCGACGACGGTCTGGGCGAATAAGGCTGAGCGTAAGTGAAATCATCTGTGAATAGGGAAGGAGCATCTTAAAATATATGGGATATCATACGTTTAACGCCATTAAGATCGGTCTGGCTTCGCCCGAGCTGATCCGCCAGTGGTCTTACGGCGAGGTAAAGAAGCCCGAAACCATTAACTACCGTACGCTCAAGCCGGAACGCGATGGCCTGTTCTGCGAGCGTATCTTTGGACCGACCAAGGACTGGGAGTGCCACTGCGGCAAGTACAAGAAGGTTCGCTTCAAGGGCAAGATCTGCGACAAGTGCGGCGTTGAGGTCACCAAGGCCAAGGTCCGCCGCGAGCGCATGGGCCACATTGAGCTGGCAGCGCCGGTATCGCACATCTGGTACTTCAAGGGCATCCCGTCCCGCATGGGCCTGATTCTTGACATCAGCCCGCGTGTACTGGAGAAGGTCCTGTACTTTGCAAACTATATCGTAATCGATCCGGGCGACACGCCGCTGATGAAGAAGCAGATCCTGACCGAGGCTGAGTACCGCGACATGCGTGAAAAGTACGACGAGGACTTCCGTGCCGGCATGGGCGCGGAGTCCATCAAGGAGCTGCTCGCGGAGCTGGATCTCGACCAGCTCTCCAAGGAGCTGACCGCAGAGCTGCGTGAGGCTTCCGGCCAGAAGCGCCTGCGCATCATCAAGCGACTGGAGGTTGTAGAATCCTTCCGTCTGTCGCACAACCGTCCGGAGTGGATGATCATGGACGTTGTTCCGGTCATCCCGCCGGAAATCCGTCCGATGGTACAGCTGGACGGCGGTCGCTTCGCAACGAGCGACCTGAACGACCTGTACCGCCGCGTGATCAACCGCAACAACCGTCTCAAGCGTCTGCTCGAGCTGGGCGCGCCGGACATCATCGTGCGCAACGAGAAGCGCATGCTGCAGGAGGCTGTTGACGCCCTGATCGATAACGGCCGCCGCGGCCGTCCGGTCACCGGCCCGAACAACCGTGCACTCAAGTCCCTGTCCGACATGCTGAAGGGCAAGCAGGGCCGCTTCCGTCAGAACCTGCTCGGCAAGCGAGTTGACTACTCCGGCCGTTCGGTTATCGTCGTAGGCCCGGATCTGAAGATCTATCAGTGCGGTCTGCCGAAGGAAATGGCACTCGAGCTGTTCAAGCCGTTCGTTATGAAGAAGCTGGTTGAGGACGGCACCGCACAGAACATCAAGTCTGCCAAGAAGATGGTAGAGCGCGCAAAGCCCGAGGTATGGGACGTGCTCGAGGGCATCATCAAGGGTCATCCGGTTATGCTGAACCGTGCACCGACCCTGCACCGTCTGGGCATTCAGGCGTTCGAGCCGGTCCTCGTAGAAGGCCGTGCGATCCGCCTGCATCCGCTGGTATGTACCGCATTCAACGCCGACTTCGACGGCGACCAGATGGCAGTTCACGTTCCGCTGTCCGCAGAGGCACAGGCTGAGGCCCGTCTGCTGATGCTGTCCGCGAACAACCTGCTCAAGCCGCAGGACGGCAAGCCGGTTACCATTCCGTCTCAGGATATGGTCCTCGGCTCCTACTACCTGACCATCGACCGCGATACCGAGCCGGGCGCAGGCAAGGTATTCCGCAACGTGGACGAGGCTCTGATGGCGTACAACGAGGGTATCGTTGGCATTCACGCGCCGATCAAGGTTCGTCTGTCCAAGGAAGTAAACGGCAAGACCGAGTCCGCTATCGTAGACGCGACTCCGGGCCGCCTGATCTTCAACGAGCGCATCCCGCAGGACCTCGGCTTTGTTGACCGCTCGGATCCGTCCAAGAAGTTTGATCTTGAGATCATGTTCACCTGCGGCAAGAAGGAGCTTGGCAAGATCATTGACAAGTGTATCCGCGTACACGGCTTCCACATTACCGCTGAGGTGCTCGACTCCATCAAGGCGATGGGCTACAAGTACTCCACCAAGGGTGCGCTGACCGTAGCCGTAGCCGACATGCTCGTGCCGGAAGGCAAGGATGAGATGATCCGCGAGTCCGAGAAGAAGGTTGCCAAGATCGACCGCAAGTACAAGCGCGGCTTTATCACCGATCAGGAGCGCTACCGTCTGACCGTAGCTGAGTGGGAAGAGACCACCAAGAAGGTTACCGCAAAGCTGCAGGCCAACATGAAGGAGCAGCGCTACAACCCGATTCACATGATGGCTGATTCCGGTGCCCGTGGTTCTATCAACCAGATCCGTCAGCTGGCCGGTATGCGAGGCCTGATGGCATCTGCCTCCGGTAAGACCATCGAAATCCCGATCAAGTCCAACTTCCGTGAAGGCCTGACCGTACTCGAATACTTCATCGCTGCCCGCGGTGCTCGAAAGGGCATGGCCGATACCGCACTGCGTACCGCTGACTCGGGTTACCTGACCCGCCGTCTGGTAGACGTTTCTCAGGACGTTATCATCCGTGAGGACGACTGCGGCGCAACCAAGGGTATCTGGGTAGAGGATATCAAGGAAGGCAACCAGATCATCGAGCCGCTGCGCGAGCGTCTGCTCGGCCGCTTCCCGGTTGACGATATCGTAAATCCGGAGACCGGCGAGGTCATCGTACCGAAGAGCAAGATGATGACCGAGGCTGACGCCGATGCGGTTGTCGGCGCAGGCATCACCCGCGTTCAGATCCGCTCCGTGCTCGAGTGCCGTGCCCGCAAGGGTGTCTGCGCGCACTGCTACGGCATCAATCTGGCAATGGGCACGCCGGTCGGCAAGGGCGAGGCTGTCGGTATCATCGCAGCACAGTCCATCGGCGAGCCGGGTACCCAGCTTACCATGCGTACCTTCCATACCGGCGGTGTCGCAGGTTCGGATATTACGCAGGGTCTTCCGCGAGTTGAGGAGCTGTTCGAGGCCCGCAAGCCGAAGAAGGCTGCAACGCTGGCCGAGATCGGCGGCGTGGTCTCCATCGAGGAGTCTAAGCGCACCACCGTCAAGACCGTTAACATCGTCAACCCGCAGACCGGCGATATGCGTTCCTACCAGCTGGCTTCGTCCTCCGGTATCCGCGTAACCGACGGTCAGGAGATCCCGCAGGGCTTCCAGTTGAACGAAGGCTCGCTCAACCCGCATGACATTCTGCGTATCCTCGATCCTCGCGCCGTTCACGACTACGAGATCAAGGAAGTTCAGAAGGTTTACCGTCAGCAGGGCGTAGATATCAACGATAAGCATATCGAGGTTATCGTTCGTCAGATGATGCGCAAGGTTCGCGTTGAGGACGCGGGCGACGCTGAGGTTCTGCCGGGTTCTGTTATGGACTGGCTCGAGTTCGAGGATTACAACAACAAGGTGCAGGCACGCATCGACGCCGGCGAGGAAGGTCTCCGTCTGGCTGTTGCGGAGCCGACCCTCATGGGTATCACCAAGGCATCCCTCGCAACCGATTCCTGGATGTCCGCTGCATCCTTCCAGGAGACCACCCGCGTGCTGACCGATGCCGCAATCAAGGGCAAGGTCGATCCGCTGATGGGCCTGAAGGAGAACGTAATCATCGGCAAGCTGATTCCGGCCGGCTCGGGTGTGTCCGATTACTGCACCGGTCACTACGAGCAGACTGTAAATCTCGACTGATTTGCAGAAAGCCGAAAACGCTGTATAGATTAAACAAAACAGGGGAACACTGTAAGGTGTTCTCCTGTTTTTGCTTGTGCCGAATGGAAAATTGAGAATGGAGAATTACCGTGACGGTTTACGATGTTTCTCCGTTTCAATTTTATGCTGAATGGATACCGTAGGGTGCGACGACCACGGCGCACCGTATCTATCCGGTCTGTACAATCTGCTCCGTAGGGGCGAACATTGTTCGCCCGCAAACCGATAACGACAGGCACATATTTATTGGTAAACCGTTTGCATAATGTTACCCCCGTAGGGGAGGCCATTGGCCTCCTGCGCTATGGTTAAACGGATGCGTGGGCGAGCACTGCTCGCCCCTACGGGGTAACGTGTACCAATCGTTAGAAACGGTGCGCCGAGGTCGTCGCACCCTACGGTATAGCGTAATCATTGAATGTATCCTGCGGAAACTCCTTTTGCCAGGGGTCAAATTTGTCTGGAAAAGAAAAATCTCGTAAAAAATAAAAAAATTCGAGAAAACACTTGACAACAGGGGGACAAACCCGTATACTATGGGAGTATGCCGTATAGGAGGAATATTATGCTTTCAGAACTTCACACGGCGCACAAGGTGATCGGTGTAAAGCAGTCGAAAAAAGCGATTCGGGACGGCGCAGCCGCACAGGTCTTTGTTGCGCTGGACGCAGAAAAACGAGTCGTTGGTCCGATTTATGAGCTTTGCAGTGAACACGGTATGGAAGTTACCGAGGTCACCACGATGACGGAGCTCGGCGATGCGGTCGGCATTGATGTCGGCGCGGCAGTAGTCGTAGTTCTGCACTGATTTTTCTTTGTTGAATTGCGCAAAACGCGCTTTTCATAAATATCTTTGAAAGAAGGAGGAAATAAAATGCCAACTTTTAACCAACTCGTCCGTAAGGGTCGTGAGGCAGTCGTTACCAAGTCTACGGCACCGGCTCTTCAGGTAGGCTACAACTCTCAGAAGAAGAAGGCTACCGATCAGTCCGCTCCGCAGAAGCGCGGCGTTTGCACCACGGTTAAGACCATGACCCCGAAGAAGCCGAACTCTGCTCTTCGTAAGGTAGCTCGTGTAAAGCTGACCAACCAGATGGAAGTTTCCGCTTACATCCCCGGTGAAGGCCACAACCTGCAGGAGCACTCTGTAGTTATGGTTCGCGGCGGTCGTGTAAAGGACCTTCCTGGTGTTCGTTACCACATCATCCGTGGTACTCTGGATACCCAGGGTGTTGCTAACCGTCGTCAGGCTCGTTCCAAGTACGGTGCTAAGCGCCCGAAGGCAGGCAAGTAATCTGCGCCTGACCGCGCATATCGTCGTTGCACCCACACTTGCGTACCTTTGTACGCGGCGTGCGGGATGCGCCTAGATCTGCACGATCATGCTTGATTACTCCTGTACAGTTACAATATGTGCTGTGCAGCCTGTAATGAGCCAACCCACAAGGTTTTGCGAGAAAGTTATTTTTCAGCAAAGCAGCTATGCTTTGTCTGAGGCATTTTAGTTCCGATTGCATAAATCGGGCCTTTACCTCGGACAGGCATGAACAACGGCGGTCAAAGATCCGCCGAAGTACCTATGAAATCAAATATTTTTGAAGGAGGGAAGTAAAGTGCCAAGAAGAGGTAATGTCCCCAAGAGAGACGTTCTGCCCGATCCGCTTTATAATTCCAAGCTCGTCACCAAGCTGGTAAACTCTATCATGCTCGACGGCAAGAAGGGCGTTTCGCAGAAGGTTGTTTATGGTGCTTTCGATATCGTTCGTGAAAAGACCGGTCGTGAACCGCTGGAGGTTTTCACCGAGGCTATGGAAAACATCATGCCGACCCTGGAAGTTAAGGCTCGCCGTGTAGGCGGCGCTACCTACCAGGTGCCGATGGAAGTTCGCCCGGAGCGTCGTCAGACCCTGGGCCTGCGTTGGATCACCAAGTACTCCCGCGCTCGTTCTGAAAAGACCATGCGTGAGCGTCTGGCAGGCGAGATCCTGGACGCTTGCAACAATCTGGGCGGTGCTGTTAAGAAGCGCGAGGATACCCACAAGATGGCAGAGGCGAACAAGGCGTTCGCACACTACCGCTATTAATCTGTCGGTTTCCGCATAACGCTTTGAAAGGAGAGCAATATGCCTAGAGAATATTCCCTGGAAAGAACCAGAAATATCGGCATCATGGCGCACATCGACGCCGGTAAGACCACTACCACCGAGCGTATTCTGTATTACACCGGTGTAAACCATAAGATTGGCGATACCCATGACGGTACCGCTACCATGGACTGGATGGAGCAGGAGCAGGAGCGTGGTATCACCATCACCTCCGCAGCTACCACCTGCCACTGGTCCGGCTCTACTCATCAGTTCCCGGAGCATCGTATCAACATCATCGACACCCCGGGCCACGTTGACTTTACCGTAGAGGTAGAGCGCTCCCTGCGTGTACTGGACGGTTCCGTAACCGTATTCTGTGCAAAGGGCGGCGTAGAGCCGCAGTCTGAGACCGTTTGGCATCAGGCTGACAAGTACAAGGTTCCGCGTATGGCGTTCGTAAACAAGATGGATATCATGGGTGCTGACTTCTACAACGTAGTCGGCATGATGAAGGACCGTCTGAAGTGCAACGCTGTTCCGGTTCAGCTGCCGATCGGCTCTGAGGATACCTTCAAGGGTATCATCGACCTGATCACCATGCGCGCTGAGGTTTACTACGATGACCTCGGCAAGGATATCCGCGATGAGGATATTCCGGCTGACATGATGGAGAAGGCTCAGCAGTACCACGACGAACTGTGGGAGCACGTTGCTGAGCTGGACGAGGACCTCATGATGAAGTACCTCGAGGGCGAAGAGCTGACCATTCCGGAAGTTAAGGCTGCAATCCGCAAGGGCTGTATCGCCAACGAGATCGTTCCGGTACTCTGCGGCACCGCATACCGCAACAAGGGCGTACAGCCGCTGCTGGACGCTGTTATCGAATACATGCCGGCTCCGACCGACATCCCGGACATCAAGGGTGTAAACCCGCAGACCGACGAGGAGGATTCCCGTCCGTCTTCTGATGACGCGCCGTTCTCCGCGCTGGCGTTCAAGATCGCTACCGACCCGTTCGTTGGCCGTCTGACGTTCTTCCGCGTATACTCCGGCACCATCACCGCTGGTTCCTCCGTACTGAATGCTACCAAGGATCAGCGCGAGCGTCTGGGCCGTATTCTGCAGATGCACGCTAACCATCGTCAGGATATCGACTGCGTATATTCCGGCGATATCGCTGCGGGCATCGGCTTTAAGAACACCACCACCGGCGATACGCTGTGTGATGAGAAGCACCCGATCATCCTCGAGTCTATGGAGTTCCCGGACCCGGTTATCCGTGTTGCGATCGAGCCGAAGACCAAGGCTGGTCAGGAGAAGATGGGTATCGCGCTGGCTAAGCTGGCAGAAGAGGACCCGACCTTCAAGACCTACACCGATGAGGAAACCGGCCAGACCATTATCGCTGGTATGGGCGAGCTTCATCTGGAGATCATCGTTGACCGTCTGCTGCGCGAGTTCAAGGTAGAGGCTAACGTAGGTTCTCCTCAGGTTGCTTACAAGGAGACCATCCGCCGCTCCGCTGACGTTGATCAGAAGTACGCTCGTCAGTCCGGTGGTAAGGGCCAGTACGGCCATGTTAAGATCATCGTTGAGCCGAACGAGTCCGGCAAGGGCTACGAGTTCATCAACAAGATCGTTGGCGGTGCTATCCCGAAGGAATATATCGAGCCTGTTAATCAGGGTATCCAGGGCGCTATGCAGGCTGGTATCCTCGCAGGCTACCCGGTTGTTGACGTTAAGGTAACCCTGTATGATGGCTCTTACCACGAAGTCGACTCCTCTGAGATGGCGTTCAAGATCGCTGGTTCTATGGCGTTCAAGGAAGCTATGAAGAAGGCTGATCCGGTTCTGATGGAGCCGATCATGCAGGTTGACGTAATGGTACCGGAGGAGTACATGGGCGACGTTATCGGCGACCTGAACTCCCGTCGTGGTCAGATCCAGGGCATGGAGCCGCGCGGCGGCGTACAGGCTATCTCTGCCGGCGTTCCGCTGAGCGAGATGTTCGGTTACGCAACTGCTCTGCGTTCCCGCACCCAGGGCCGTGGCCAGTACACCATGCAGCCGAGCCACTACACTGAAGTGCCGAAGAGCATTCAGGAGAAGATCATCGACAACCGTAACAAAAACAACGACTAAAATCTGCTGCACCCTATTGCATTTTTTCTCGAAATGCAGTAAAATAAATGCAACATGACTTTTAATTCATTTTACGAGGAGGATATCCACAATGGCAAAGGAAAAATTTGACCGTTCTCTGCCGCACGTTAACATTGGCACCATCGGCCACGTTGACCACGGCAAGACCACTCTGACCGCTGCAATCACCAAGGTTCTGGCTCTCGAGGGCGATGCTGAGTATCAGGCATACGACGCAATCGACAAGGCTCCGGAGGAGAAGGAGCGCGGCATTACTATCAACACCGCACACGTTGAGTATCACACCGCTAACCGTCACTACGCTCACGTTGACTGCCCGGGCCATGCCGACTACGTTAAGAACATGATCACCGGCGCTGCTCAGATGGACGGTGCTATCCTGGTTGTATCCGCTGCTGACGGCCCGATGCCGCAGACCCGCGAGCACATCCTGCTGTCCCGTCAGGTAGGCGTTCCGTATATCGTTGTCTTCATGAACAAGGCTGATCAGGTAGACGACGAGGAGCTGCTCGACCTGGTTGAGATGGAGATCCGTGAGCTGCTGTCCTCTTACGATTTCCCGGGCGACGACGTTCCGGTAATCCGTGGCTCCGCTCTGAACGTTCTGACCTCTGACTCCACCGATCCGAACGCTCCGGAGTACAAGTGCATCCGCGACCTGATGGAAGCTGTTGACACCTATATCCCGACCCCGGACCGTGCTGCTGACAAGCCGTTCATCATGCCGGTCGAGGACGTATTCTCCATCACCGGTCGTGGTACCGTAGCTACCGGCCGTGTAGAGCGTGGCCAGCTGAAGATGGGCGAGGAAGTTGAGATCGTTGGTCTGATGGACGCTCCGCGCAAGACCGTTGTAACCGGTATCGAGATGTTCCGCAAGCTGCTCGACTACGCTGAAGCAGGCGACAACATCGGTGCTCTGCTCCGTGGTATTCAGAAGACCGAGATCGAGCGCGGCCAGGTTCTGGCTAAGCCGGGCTCCATTCACCCGCACACCAAGTTCCACGGTCAGGTATACGTTCTGAAGAAGGAAGAGGGCGGCCGTCATACTCCGTTCTTCAACAACTACCGTCCGCAGTTCTACTTCCGTACCACCGACGTAACTGGCGTTATCACTCTGCCGGAAGGCACTGAGATGTGCATGCCGGGCGATAACGTTGAGATGGACGTTGAGCTGATCACCCCGATCGCTATCGAGGAAGGCCTGCGTTTCGCTATCCGTGAGGGTGGCCGCACCGTAGGTTCCGGCGTCGTAACCGCTATCAACGCTTAATTTCAGTTAAGCAATAGCATAACGCAATTTACAAGCTCCCATGCTTCGGCATGGGAGCTTTTTTGTGCGTAAAATTCTCTTTCCTGCGCATACTATGCGAGGGAGGGATGCAATTATGTCGGAAAATCACGAAAACCGCTATCAGCTCCGTGCCGCCGAGAAGGCGTTCGAGTGGCTGCGCCGCAGCAAACCGGCAGTGGCCGCGAGGGAACAGGAAAAGATGAGCGAGGGTATCGCGCTGCCGCCCAATGAACGGGATTGCGGAACCGCCTGTTCCATGCAGGGCACTGATCGGGAAACGCTGAATGAGTGGTGCAAAGAGCACGAAACCTGAAAAAGAGACGCGAAAGCGTCTCTTTTGAGGCTGTCGAAAAACTATCGTTTTCCGAGCAGCCTCTCGCTCGAAACCACGCTTTCGAGCGAATACTGAAGAAAAACCGCGCCCTACGGGCACATTTTTTCTTCCCTTGTATAAATTCCGAGATACATGCTCCCGGAATTTATGAATTTGCTTCGCAAATTCTATTTTATGCGTGCTGCCGCACGAAGCGTGAAAACTAAAATAATACTTTTTTGACAGACTGAAAAGAGACGCGAAAGCGTCTCTTTTTCAGAAATGGAGAGTTGAGAATGGAAAATGAAATTTGGTTATCGTTCTATCATCACGTTCATTCTCCATTCTCAATTTTCAATTATTCCCTGATTTTCTGCTCGGTTTACTTATCCGAACAATTGTGCTATACTATATACTAACAAAGTATTCCCTCCGTGCATAGGCTGATAGCAGGAGGGAACGCTCATGTCTGTTTTTCTGCAATCGGTTCTGGCGGTATTTGCCGCGGTGGGATTTTACACCGTGCTGCACACGGTGTACGAGATCGTCTCCGCACGGCTGCTGCGGCTGCACGGCTCGGCGGAGCTGACGCTGTACGGCGATGGCTGCGATGCCGTCAGCGAACATCTGATCCGCGCAGCACTGCGCGTGCGGCGGCAGTATTTTCCCGGTCTGCTGATCACATTTGTCGAAATCGGCAGCGGACAGGGACAGAACATCGCCAAGTACATGGCGGCACGGCAGGACATAACCTATCTGGAATGACAAGTTGGGACGGTGGGACGTTGGACGAAAGAGAATATTTGATCGTGCGCGGCACGGTGCAGCAGATCGTTTACTACAACGATGAAAACGGCTACGCCGTGCTGCGTCTTGCTGCGGAAAACGGAGCCGAGGTCACGGCGACCGGCACGTTTCCCAACATTGGACTGGGTGAGGAGGTCATTCTGACCGGCTGCTGGGTGACGCACCCGACCTACGGCGAGCAGTTTGCGACCGAGGCGTTTGAGCGCCGGCTGCCGACCTCGGTGCGCGGCATCGCAGAGTACCTCGGTTCGGGGCTGATTCGCGGAATCGGTCCGCGGCTGGCGGCAAAAATTGCGGAAAAGTTCGGTGAGGACACGTTTGACATTCTTATGCACGAGCCGGAGCGTCTGTCGGAGCTGCGCGGCATTACCGACCGCAAGGCGAAGGAGATCGGCCGTCAGTTCACCGAACAGAGCGAAATGCGTCTGCTGATGGACTTCCTGAGCGAACACGGCCTGCCGGTCGCGCTCACGCCGCTGCTGTATAAGCGCCTGCACGAAAGCGCCATCGACGCGCTGTGCGAGAACCCGTATCTGCTGTGTGACCCATACTATGATGTGGATTTCAAGCTGGCGGACGGTCTGGCGATGGAGCTTGGGCTGTCGTTGCTGAGCGATGAGCGCGTGGACGCGGGCATTCTGTATACGCTGACCTTCAACCTGAACAACGGCCACACGTTCATCCCGGTGGAGAAGCTGCTGTACGCGGTGTGCATGCTGCTGAGCGACGATGACGTGGTCGTGGACGAGGACCGGGCGCTGCACGGCATTGCCCGTCTGGAGGAGAAGGGGCGGCTGGTGCGTGAGCACATCGCAGGCCGCGACGCGGTCTATCTGCGCGATATGCACGACGCGGAGGCCTACCTTGCCGAAATGCTCGGCTACATGGCAGAGCGCAATTATGAGTACGATTTTGATGTGGATGAACTGCTTTCCGCGCTTTTGGAGAGCAGTGAGTTCACTTTTTCCGAGAAACAGCAGCTTGCGATTTCAACGGCTGCACGCAATGGTCTGGTTATCCTGACCGGCGGCCCGGGCACCGGCAAAACGACCACGGTGCGCGGCATCCTGCAGGTGTTTGAGGCGCTGGGACTGGACACGCTGCTCGCTGCGCCGACCGGCCGCGCGGCAAAACGTCTTTCTGACCTGACCAGCATGGAGGCGAAAACCATCCACCGGCTGCTCGAGGCAGGCTTTGCGGGCGGCGGACGCACGGTGTTTGCCCGCAGTGTGACCAATCCGCTCGAGTGCGATGCGGTCATTCTGGACGAGGTGTCCATGGTGGACATCACGCTCATGCAGGCGCTCATCAATGCGCTGCCGCACGGTGCGCGGCTCGTGCTCGTCGGTGATGCCGATCAGCTGCCGCCGGTCGGTCCGGGCAACTTTCTGCGCGACCTGATCACCTCACATCGGGTGCCGACCATTCAGCTGACCGAGATTTTCCGCCAGGCGCAGCAGTCGGATATTGTCATGAACGCGCACGCGGTCAACGCGGGTGAAATGCCCAGGCCATCCGGCGCGGACGGCGACTTTTTCATCATGAAACGGGCGGATCCGGCGTCTGTTATCGAAACGGTGGCACAGCTTTGCGCTCAGAGACTGCCCAAGCATTACGGCTTCATTCCTGCACAGATACAGGTGCTTTCGCCTGCCAAGCGGCACGGCAGCGGAACCATTCCGCTCAACCGCCGTCTGCAGGAGGCGCTCAATCCGCCGAGTGAAAGCAAGCTGGAAAAGCGCTTCGGAGACACCATTTTCCGCGAGGGCGACCGCGTGATGCAGGTGCGAAACAACTACGACATCGTGTGGGAAAAGCAGGGGGAGGACGAGCAGGGAACCGGCGTGTTCAACGGCGACGTCGGCGAGATCATCCGCATTTTTCCGCAGCAGGAGTGCATGGTGATTCGCTTTGACGACCGCATTGCGACCTACACCTTCGATATGCTGAACGAGCTGGAGCTGGCGTATGCCGTTACCGTACATAAATCGCAGGGCAGCGAGTTTGACGCGGTGGTGCTCGCTCTGTCGGACGGTCTGCCGCGCAAGCTGCTCACGCGCAACATTCTCTACACCGCGATCACACGCGCGAAGCGCCTGCTCGTTATCGTCGGCAGTCAGGATGTGGTAGCGTATATGGTAAATAACAACCAGAAGGGCAGACGGTACAGCGCGCTGAAAGCCCGTCTTAGGTTAGCCGATACTCAGTAAAAGGTGCTGATAAAATGCAGAAGAAAGAGAAAAATACCCGCAAGGGATTTACGCTGGTGGAATTGATCGTTGTGCTGGTCATTCTGGCGATCCTTGCGGCATTTATGATACCGGCGCTGATACAGTATATCGAGAGAAGTCTGGAGGCATCCGACCTCATCGAGGTGCGGGCGGCGTATATCGATGTGCTGACTGCGGTTACGGAGCAGGACAGCAAAAACATGAGCAAGACGGTCAGGCTGAAGCAGAAGCAGGATGACTGGCAGTCGAGAGATCCCATTACAATTGCAGGCGTTACCCATTCTAAGGCGCAAGGAGATACCGCGAACTGGAAAGGAATCCCTACCGCGGGCGGAGAATGCGAGGTGTACTACGACAGAGCAGCGGCTGTGATCGTGTTTGACTGGAAAGGCAAGAGCACAGCGGGCAGCACGATCAAATGGAACGAGAATCTGCACGGCATACTCGATCGGACCGGCATTTTGCCGAAACTGAACTATAATCAGTATTTTGAGATCGACTCGAAGTGCACCAATTCCACTATGGTGCCCCAGGTGAAGAAAGAGATCGGAAGCGACAGCCTGCTGAACAGGGGCACATGGGCGTTTCTCGGCAGTTCCACGAACGAGAGCAACCGCTATTTGTTCTGGACATCGGTCGATACAGATACCGTCGGTGCGGGCAAGCAGATACCGGTCATTGTCAGCCGGGCGAGCGGCGGCTTTTACATCTCCGAAACGATTACCGCGGCCCGGAGCAACAAGGACAAAAGCTATGTTGCGATTGCGGACCATATCAACAGTTTCAACACCTTTAAGGATTATACCACAGGAACGAAATATGACACGATGGCGGAGGCGTATGCAGCCTATAAAGAACAGGTGGAAAACGATGTAAGATTCCAGCAGTATAAGAACACGCTGCCGGAGTGATGCTGTTTTCTCTGTCGAATTTTCGGTATTTGCCCCGGAGTCTTGCAAATGGCGCACAAAATCTGTATAATGGTAATACTGTCAATCCACGCGAACAGAGCGCGGAGAAAGGAATGAAATATGGCTTCTTTTCTGCAAAGAATCGCGAAAAAGATGTCGCTTTTTTCAAGCGATATCGGCATCGACCTCGGCACGGCAACCGTGCTGGTCTATGTCAAGGGCAAGGGCGTTGTACTTAACGAGCCGTCCGTTGTGGCGGTGGACAAGGTTTCCGGCAAAATCCTTGCCGTGGGCGAGGAAGCGCAGAGCATGCTTGGCCGTACACCGGGCAACATTGTCGCCATCCGTCCGCTGCGCGAGGGCGTTATTTCGGATTACGAGATGACCGAGCGCATGATCAAGGAATTCATCGCAAAGGTGCAGGGTATCCACCTGTTCAAGCCGAATGTGGTCATTTGCGTGCCGTCCATCATCACCGAGGTGGAGGAGCGTGCCGTCATTGATGCGGGCACGCAGGCGGGCGCAAAGCGCGTTTTTCTGGTCGAGGAGCCGGTCGCGGCGGCCATCGGCGCGGGCATCGATATCAACCGAGCCAACGGCAATCTGGTGGTCGATATTGGCGGCGGCACGACCGATGTGGCGGTTATTTCGCTCGGCGGCATTGTCGAATCCACGTCCATCAAGGTCGCGGGCGATAAGTTCGACGAGGCCATTGTCAAGTACGTCCGCCGCAAGCACAATGCGCTGATCGGCGACCGCACGGCAGAGGAGATCAAGCGCACGGTCGGCTGTGTGTATCCGCGCAGCGAGGAAGCAATCATGGAGGTCAGAGGACGCTGCCTGATGACCGGTCTGCCGCGCACGTTTACCGTAAGCTCGAGTGAGATTCTCGATGCACTCGAGGAGGTCTCCTCAGCGATCGTCGAGGCGGTGCACTGGGTGCTCGAGCGCACACCTCCCGAGCTGACCGGCGATATTTCCGCCAACGGCATCACCATGACAGGCGGCGGTTCGCTGATCTGGGGCTTCGATAAGCTGATCGCCTCCAAGACCGGCATTCCGACGCGCGTCGCGGACGAAGCGGTTTCGTGCGTGGCATACGGTACCGGCAACTGTCTGGAAAACCTGTCGAAAATGCAGGACGGCACGATGAATCTGTCGCGCCAGCGGCAGATGAAGCGATAAGGATACATAGAGGGAGGTTTCCACTATGAGCAGTGCAGCAAACGTGACCGTAACCATCCGAAATGACGCACCGTTCGTATCGGCAGGCAGGTATTATCTGTTTTCCGACCCGGCGGCGTGGACGCTGATGCCGACCGACGAGGGCAGCGAACAGCTGCCGCTCACGTTGGACAAGCACAGCTATGCACTCGGCGCTGAGCCGGTGTCAAGCGAGCCGGACGAAATACAGGGTCTGCTCCGCGTGTACAAGGTGCGTCCGATCGCGCTGACGCTGACCGATGTGCGCGGCACAAAGGCGGCGCTTTCCGTGTCGTACCGTGCGGAAAACCTTGCGGTGCTGCAGGAATGGGGACTGGACTGCCGCAGTGCCGGAGAGCCGAAGAACCCGCCTGAAAAGTCCTTTCTGGTGAGGGTGACGGATGGCGGTGAACTGCTGTCAAAGGGCAAGCTGGAGGTCTGGCGCGAAGGCGATACGCTGTGCTTTTTCCGGCGCGACAGAAACCTTTACACGGGCAAGGACAACCTGTACAGCGGCGAACTGCCGGTGCAGGCAATCCGGTTTTACCGTCTGTGCGGCGGCATGCGCACGGAAACGCGCGTATCCGGCGGCGGCGTGACCGTTGACCGCTCGGCGGCATACTGGGCAGGCTGGGAACATCCGTTTTCGTTCAATCCGCATGGACGCGCCATCGAGGCGGCGGTGCAGTCCGAACCGGTCCGCACCGAGCAGGTGCAGCACGATGAACGCTATGTGCAGCTTCGGGTGCAGTGGGAAAACCGGCGCGTGGACCTGCGGTTTTCGCCGGACAGCCTTGCGGCGTTTGACGCGCTCATTCCGGAAAAGGAATTTGACGAGGTGGCGCTGAGCGACCGCACACCGACACCGGTCGAGCAGCTTTCCGTTCTGGCAGGGCTGTGCGAGCGCGGCTTTGTCACGCGCGAAGAATTTGAGCAGGCGAAAGCGCGTCTGCTCGGGAAAATCTGAGGAATTTATGACCGAACAGGAAAAATACATGAAGGCCGCGCTCAAGCTGGCGCAAAAGGCGGCGGACGAGGGCGAAGTGCCGGTCGGCGCGGTGGTTGTCTGCGACGGCAAAATTGTCGGACGCGGACGAAACCGCCGGGAAACCAAAAAAAACGCACTGCACCATGCAGAAATCGAGGCCATCGAGAAGGCGTGTAAAAAGCTGGGCGGCTGGCGGCTGCACCGCTGTGACCTGTACGTTACGCTCGAGCCGTGCCCGATGTGCGCAGGTGCGCTCATCAACTCGCGCATGAAAACCGTGTACTACGGTGCACCCGACCCGAAGGCCGGCTCGTGCGGCTCGCTGATAAACCTGTTCGCACTGCCGTACAATCATCAGCCTGCGTTGGTGAGCGGCGTGCTGGAGCAGGAATGCGCGGACATTCTGCGGAATTTCTTCCGCGAGCTGCGTAAAAAACGGAAGGAAATCCGCAAAATCGAAAAATCCGCAGTCTCGGACGCGGAATGATAGCAATAATTGTCTAAATTGCTATACGAGAGTAAGTCATGCGTCTCGGACGCTTGATATAGTATGTAAATTAAAAGGGGTAAAAACAAGCAATGCAAAGAGAAAGACTCGGCTCGCGCCTCGGCTTCATCCTGCTTTCCGCAGGCTGCGCCATCGGCGTGGGCAACGTATGGAAGTTCCCGTGGATGGTCGGTCAGTACGGCGGCGGCGCGTTCGTCGTGTGCTATGTGCTGTTCCTGCTCATCCTCGGTCTGCCGATCATGACGATGGAATTTGCCATCGGCCGTGCGAGCCAGAAAAGTCCGGTGCGGGCGTATCAGGCGCTCGAGAAGCCGGGCAGCAAGTGGCACATCCACGGCTATCTGGCGATGATCGGCAACTATCTGCTGATGATGTTCTACACCACCGTGTGCGGTTGGATGCTGTACTACTTCTACCTGACGGTCAGCGGCCGATTTGTCGGCGCGACCGGTGAGCAGGTGCAGGCAGCCTTCCCGGAAATGCTCGGCAAGCCGGTGGTTATGACGGTCTGCATGGTTGCGGTTGTTGTCATTGGCTTTATGATTAACTCGTTCGGTCTGCAGGGCGGTCTGGAGCGCGTTACCAAGGTGATGATGATCATTCTGCTGGCCATCATGGTCGTTCTGGCGATCAACAGCATCATGACCGAAGGCTCGGGCGAGGGCCTGCGCTTCTATCTGATTCCGGATCTCGGCCGTATGCAGGAGTGCGGTATCGCCAATGTTATCGTTGCCGCGATGAATCAGGCGTTCTTCACGCTGTCGCTCGGCATCGGCGCGATGGCTATCTTCGGCAGCTATATCGGCAAGGGCCGTGCGCTGCTCGGCGAGGCTGTCAATGTTGCGATTCTGGATACGTTCGTAGCATTTACTGCCGGTCTGATCATCTTCCCGGCGTGCTTTGCCTTCGGCGTGGCCCCGGACAGCGGTCCGAACCTGATCTTCGTTACGCTGCCGAATATCTTTAACCACATGGCGTTCGGCCGCCTGTGGGGCAGTCTGTTCTTCGTATTCATGGCGTTTGCGGCCTTCTCGACCGTCCTCGCCGTGTTCGAGAATATCATGTCCTGCTGCATGGATCTGACCGGCTGGAGCCGTAAAAAGACTGCAGCCATCAACATCGTGCTGATGATCCTGCTGTCGCTGCCGTGCGTGCTCGGCTTTAATGTCTGGTCCGGCTTCCAGCCGTTCGGCGCAGGCTCGAATGTGCTCGACCTCGAGGACTTCCTCGTGTCCAACATCTGGCTGCCGCTCGGCTCGCTGTTTTATCTGTTGTTCTGCACCTCCCGCTACGGTTGGGGCTGGAAGAACTTCAAGGAGGAGGCCAACGAAGGCGGCGGATTCAAGGTCAAGGATAATATCCGCTTCTATGTAAGCTATATCCTGCCGATTATCGTGCTCATCATCTTTGCACTCGGCATTAAGGATAAGTTCTTCTAAAGAAATGCGAAAAGCACCGCGAAAGCGGTGCTTTGAGGCTGTCGAAAAACTATCGTTTTTCGAGCAGCCTCTCGATCGAAACCACGCTTTCGATCGAATGCTGAAGAAAAACCGCTTCCTCCGGACACATTTTTTCTTCCCTTGTATAAAAACCGAGGTACACGCCCCCGGGTTTTATGAATTTGCTGCGCAAATTCTATTTTATGCGTGCTGTCGCACGAAGCACAAAATAGAAATCTGACTTTTTCGACAAGCTGAAAGCACCGCGAAAGCGGTGCTTTTTTCGTATCCGGAGCAGTGATTGAGAATTGAAAATAAGGTTGGCTCCAATTCCGTATCCGATAGCACGCATATAAACCCCAATCCCGCATAAGCTGTTGCAAGAAGCAAAAAAGGAGGCACCCGCCATGCAGGAGGAAAAAAGCGCAGTCTATACCGTAATCTTAGGCGTATGCCTGCTCCTGTGCCTGCTGATGCTGGGAAATATGCTGATGGGCAGGGCGGATACCGGAACGGCGCCTGCCGCACCTGAGGAGGGCAATGCAATGGAATTTCACATCACGGAGGACGATATCGCGTCTGTGCTGACCGAAGCGCTGCCGTTTCCGGTCGAGGGCACGGCGGTCAAAATCAGCCGTGACGGCACGATTGCCGTGACGGCAGCTGTAACCCGTCAAGCACTGACGGAAAGCAATCTGGTACCCGGAAAGCTGCGCACGGCGCTGCTGTTTCTGCCGGAGCGCTGCAAGCTGTACGGCGCGTGGAGCGCAGATGTTTCAAACGGCAAACTCAGCCTTACCTGCCGGACCATCAAGCTGGAAGGCTTCACCTTGCCCGAGCAGACTGCTCAGGCACTCTCCGATGCGTTCGCCGCACAGTGGAATATCCGCATAGAACAGCGGGACTTCACGCCGCAGACCATACAGTGGCAGGATGGGGAAGCGGTGCTGCTGGGATAACCGCTCTCAATAGGCAAAAGAAAAATCCCTTCGGAAAACCGAAGGGATTTCTGGTATGTAACCTTACTCAAAAATTACGCGGCCTGCGCCCTGATAGCGGGTCGCATAGCTGCCGGTCAGCGACGAGTACTTAACCACATCGCCCGTGCTGGGTGCGTGAATAAACTGGTTACTGCCGACATAAATGCCTACATGGCTGATGGACGAGGTGCTGCTGCCGAAGAATACCAGATCGCCCGGCAGAAGATCGTCGCGGGAAACACGGGTGGTTGCATCATACTGAGCCTGAGCGACACGCGGGATGGAGCCGACCGTGTTCTTGAATACATAAGAGGTGAAGCCGGAGCAGTCAAAGCCGCTCGGCGTGCTGCCGCCGTATACATACGGAACACCGAGGAACTGTGCAGCATAGTTCAGCACGCTCTGGCGCTTTGCGCTGATCGAGACAGAAGCTGCGGTGTTCGACGGGGTGATCGCCGTACCGGACGAAGCAGTTACGAGGTAATCCGCACTGATGTAACCGGTCGTGCCTGCGTAGGATACCTTGCTCCAGCCGTTCGAGGTGCTCAGCACGGTAACAGCGGTGCCGTTCTTCAGCTCACCGAGAACGGTGGACGAGGTGCTTGCCGCCGAGCGGAAGTTTACGGTAGAGGAGCACTTAACTACTGCTGCCGTACCGGTGGACGCGGACGTGTTATTGGATGCCGAACCGGTGGTGGACACGTAATCCTGCTTGATGTAGCCGGTCTTGCCGGAGCAGTTTACCTTGCACCAGCCGTTTGCGGTGCTGACAACAGTAACTGCAGTGCCGTTCTTCAGCTCTGCCAGAATGGAAGAGGAAGTATTGGCCTCGGAACGCAGGTTTACACTCGAGGAACACTTCACCGTACCGGCGGTGCCGGTCGTAGAGGTAACGGTGTTCGACGGAGCGATGGCAGTGCCGGCGGAGCTGCTTGCGAGCGTGATATAATCCGGGTGGATATAGCCGGTCTTGCCATTGTATGTAACCTTGTACCAGCCGCTGCTTACGCCGACTACATTTACCTTGGTGCCGTTCTTCAGCTCACCGTAAGAGGTGGACGAGGTATTCGGCGCCGAACGGAAATTTACACTGCTCGAGCACTTTACAGTGCCGGTGCCGAGTGCAACGTCGGTTGCGGTGGTGCCGGTCAGGTACTCGCCGCTGACGTAGCCTTCCTTGCCGTTTACGGATACCTTGTACCAGCTGGAGCTGTTATTCAGTACCGCAACCGTGGTACCCTTGGAGAGGGTCGTGATCACTGCACCGCCGGGGGACTGACGCAGGTAAAGCGAATCTGCGTTTACCTTGGCCTGAAATACTGCCAGCGAGTTCGGCAGGACCATCGACATCGCAAGTGCACCGGAAAGTGCGAAGCGAGCGAGTTTTTTAGAAAAAGACATGAAATTGAAGCCTCCGTTTCAAAATGGGAGAAAACAGCCTTTACACTGCCGCAGCAAGCTGCGGGGAAGTCTTACTTCGTGTGCAGTGCTCTGCCGAGCCAGATGGATGCAATATCCATCGCTGCCCACATGCTGTTCTTCTCGGTTTTCTTGACGATACGCTCTTTCATACGTACGTTGGGATCGGTCTGCTGAAGCTGTACGGATACGCGCTTTGCAACCGGCAGACCCTTGTAATCACCAGATTCGAGGATCTGCATCATAATGATGTGAGAGTCACTCATCGAGCCGTAATAGATGATGTTTTCCTTACGCATCAGCGGGTGACCCTTGTATTCCAGAAGGTTATTCTTCTTGGTGGTAGGCATTATCTGCACTCCTTATAGTTACAAAATGGTTACATTCCAAAGTTACATTACGGTTACAGTATAGCATGCTTGAACAGGTTTGTCAAACATTGTTTTGAAATTTCGCATTTTTGTGATAAAATAGAGCCTGTCAAACGCGAAAAAAACGCAGGAAGCGACAGCGAAAATCCACAGCGGCCGCACGCGCACGAGAATAAGGTTACAAACGCTGTAACCCAATCAAACACCATAGGCAACACCCCACAATTAAAGCTGCGGCTTCTTGTGCAGGCTCCGGTCGCACTGCCGCGGCGCTTTGCGGTAATTTTGTGTCCTAACTTCGTTGTAATTTCACGGTAATACATCAAGTATTACCGCAAAACTACGCCTCGTTAGTACGCAAAATTCCTCGCAAATCGCTCTTGTTCAATTATGCGGTGTTACCTATTATATATAGGCGTTCACAGAGCGCGTGTCGGGCCGCTGAGAGCAAAGGAATGTACATTTGTGAAATTTGCTTTTTTCACCTTGGGCTGCAAGGTTAATTTATTTGAGACGCAGGCGCTCAGTCAGCTGGCGCAGGCGCGCGGACACGAGATTGTTGATAAGGACGCGGACGCCGTGATCGTCAACACCTGTACGGTAACATCGGTGTCCGACCATAAGAATATCCGCGCGTTCCACAAGCTGCGGAGAGACAATCCGAACGCGGTTATCGCGGCGTGCGGCTGCTTTGCACAGACCGACCCGGAGCGTGTCCGCGCCACCGGCGAGATCGACCTCATCTGCGGTACCAGGGACAGGGCGCAGGTGATCGACCTGTGCGAGCAGGCCGTCAGCGGACAGGCCGTACAGGTGCATGAGAGCGAGGACAGCGGCTTTGAGACTCTGCCTGCCGGTATCCCGCACGGCCGCACGCGCGCGCTGCTCAAGATCGAGGACGGCTGCAACAACTTCTGCACCTACTGCATCATTCCGTATGCGAGAGGGCGGGTGCGCTCTCTGCCGGTCGAGCAGGCGCTCGAGCAGACGGCGCGGCTGGCTGACGCAGGCGTGCACGAGATCGTGCTGACCGGCATCGAGATCGCGTCCTACGGCAAGGACTTCAAGCCGCAGGTGCCGCTCACCGAGCTGCTGGAGAAGCTGCTGACCGCGCAGCCGAACGTGCAGTTCCGGCTCGGTTCCCTTGACCCGCGGGCGGTGGACGATGCGTTTTGTGAACGGCTTGCCGGCTTTGCCAATCTCGCACGGCATTTTCATTTGTCTATGCAGAGCGGCTGCGATACCGTTCTCCGACGCATGAACCGCCACTACACGAGCGAGGAATTTTACCGGTGTGTCGAGCGGCTGAGACGTGCGTTTCCGGACTGCTCGGTTACGACCGATTTGATTGTCGGCTTTCCGGGCGAGACCGAGGGCGAGTTTACGCAGACACTGGCCTTTCTGGAGAGATGCGCGTTCGCGTCCGTCCATGTATTTCCGTATTCCGTGCGCGAGGGCACAAAGGCGGCTGCCATGCCGGGTCAGCTCGATCAGCAGACCAAAACCGCCCGCGCCGAGCGGGCAAAGCAGGTGGCGGAGACACTCAGCGCTGCCTATCGAAAGCAGTTTGTCGGCCGCACGCTGTACGCGCTGCCCGAGCACCCGACCGGCGGCCTGTGGGCGGCGCACGGACGCTACGGCTTTCCTGTATATATAGAGGATAAGGCGGAGAAAAATCATCCGGTCACCGTAAAGGTTATCGGTCTGCACAAGGACGGCGTATTGGCGAAATTTGAGAATTGAAAATTGAGAATGGAGAATGTGTAACCACTTACTGCCTCTTACCATAGAATGTAATGAAATCTTTGATAGGAGGAAATGACAGTATGTGTTCTTCTAACGGCTTCTGGGGCGAAAATTCCTGGTGGTGGATCATCATCCTGATCATCCTGATCTGGGTATGCTGCGGTCAGGGCAGCGGTGGCTGCGGTTCCTGCGGTACCTGTGGTGATAATACCTGCGGCGGCTGCGGTAATTGCGGCAACTGCTGCTGCTGAGCGGCCGACATATCCACAGAAGGGAGAGGCACCGCGTGAGCGGTGCCTTTTTCGTTTTCGCGGTATAGGGGGATCGGGGGGAATGCGAACCGCGCAGGCGGTTTTTTCGGCACCGACTGACCGGGGGACGCGAACTGCGTAAGCGTGTTCGCCCCTAACGGGCGGGAAGTTTTTCGCTGAACCTCAGCGGGGAGTTGCGCTCTGCGGAGCGCGGGGATTCGCCGCGCCCCGCGGCAGGGAGTGCGCTGACGCCGCGCGGGCGCACAAGAGGGTAGACACCTGCGGTTTCCACCCTCTGATTTTCTCCCCTTTCCCTTGGATAGTCTGGCGCAGATTGCTGACATGTGACCGCTGCGAAATGGGGGAACGGCAGAGGAGTTTTTCTACCGTAGGGGAGCACAGTGTGCTCCCATGCCGAGACATATTCGCAGTGTCAGATAGTGTTCTGCTACACAGGTCGGCTACTTCCAGTAGGCGCGGCATGACAGTGCCGCGCAATTCTTTAGCGCGTTGCTACAGACAGGGTCTACGAGGATAAATGCTGCCGAACGCCTACATTCGCAGGTGCCGTGCGTTACAACGTGTTAAAGAGTTGCGCAACACGGGTATGTTGCGCCTGCGGAAACTTAACCGCCTGTGTAGCAGAATGGCATCTGACACTGCGAACAGGTTGCGAAAGATACGGAAGAAAAAATCCTCTGCCGTACCCCTTTTCGGAGCGGTCACATATAGGTAATCTGCGCCAGATTAGGAAGTAAGGGAAAGGTAGGAGTTCAAAGAGGAAGGAAAACCGCAGGTTGTCCTTCCTTTTTGCTCCCGCCGCGGGGCGCGGCACGCTCCCGCCGCAGCGGCGGCGAATCTCCTCGCTGAGGTTCAGCGAAAAACACCCCGCCCGGAAAGGGCGAACCCGCCTGCGGCAGTTCGAGTACCCCGGTCAACCGGTGCAGGAAAAGGAGCCGCCCCGTTAGGGCGAACACGCTAACGCAGTTCGCGTCCCCCGCTCAGCCGGTGCAGGAAAAGGAGCCGCCCCGTTAGGGTCGAACCCGCCTGCGGCAGTTCGTATGCCCCGGTCAACCAGTGCAGGAAAGCGCCGAGTTCCACCGCAATAAAAATTTTCGAGAAAATATGCGTTACCCTCTTGCAAAATACGCGAAAATAGGGTATTATATACAAGCACTGTTTTGTATGAACAGTCGAATAATGCTTAATGATGTAAAAAATACTATTATTTGGAGGCATAGCGATTATGACCGCAGGTGAATTTCGTAACGGCGTAACTTTTGAAATGGACGGTCAGGTACAGCAGGTTATTGAGTTCCAGCATGTAAAGCCGGGCAAGGGCGCTGCTTTTGTTCGTGTCAAGATGAAGAACGTCGTAACCGGTGCGGTTACTGAGACCTCCTTCAACCCGACTGCTAAGTTCGAGGAGGCTTTCGTAGAGCGCCGCGAGATGCAGTATCTGTACAATGAAGGTGACCTGTACTACTTCATGGACAACGAGACCTACGAGCAGATTCCGATCAGCAAGGATACTCTGGGCGACGATTTCCGTTTCGTGAAGGAGAACGAGAACGTTAAGGTTCTTTCCTACAAGGGCAGCGTTTTCGCAGTTGAGCCGCCGCTGTTCGTTGAGCTCGAGATCACTGAGACCGAGCCGGGCGTTAAGGGCAACACTGCTACTAACGTACTCAAGCCCGCTACCGTTGAGACCGGTGCTGTTGTTAAGGTTCCGATCTTCATCGAGCAGGGTGAGCGCATCCAGATCGACACCCGTACCGGTGAGTATCTGGGCCGCAGCAAGACCAAGTAAAAACTTGCAGCCAGCAGGGATGGCAGCCGCCGTCCCTGATTCGGACATTTAGCTCAGCTGGAAGAGCATCCGCTTGACGTGCGGAAGGTCAGCGGTTCGAACCCGTTAATGTCCACCAATTCAAATCCCGTCAGAAATGACGGGATTTTTTCTATATTTAAGACTTTTAGGTATTTGCGGTGGAAAATGTTCTGGAAAACGGGAAAAGCAGAATGTGCATTTCACAGCATATGCAGCACAGAAAACCAACAAAAACAAAAGTGATGTAGGAACCGTGTTGGAAATCAAACCTTCAATCCCCGCACATCTTCCTCGGTGACGTGGCTGTAAATGTTGGCGGTGGTGCTTAGCTCCGCGTGGCCCATGAGATACTGGGCGGTTTTCAGATCCACGCCCTGACGGCGCAGGTTGGTGCAGTAAGTGTGCCGGAGGTAGTGCGGCGTGATCGCCGGATCAAAAGCGTGCTTGACAACGGCGTTGCGGTACAGCTCGGCACCGGCCGCAATGTCGCAAGCCCGGTAGAAGCTGTGCCACATGCGGCGCATTTTGGTCATGGATAGCATGCGGCCGTTTTCGACATGAAAGAAATACCGCGATTTCATGTCCAACTGTTTTTGCAGCTCGACAGGAATGGGAACATAGCGTGCTCCGGCTGCGGTTTTCGTAGACTTCAAAGTCGGCTGGTTCGACTTTGTTTTATATTCGACCGCCTGCGAGATACACAGCAGGCCGTCTTTGACATCGCGGGCACCGATCGGCACGGTTTCGCCGCGGCGCAGGCCGCAGTCAAGCATGAGCAGCACCCACGGTCCTGCATAGTGACGCTTTGCGACTTCGCGCACGATCTGCTCCTCGGCGCGGGTCAGTGCACGGCGGCTTTTTTCATCCTCGCCCACGGTTTCGATACGGCGGAACGGAGAGGAGGCAATCAGGCCGTTGATCTCCGCCTGCTCAAAGATCGCGTGCGTGATGTAATGCAGTTTAGCGGCGGTACTTGCGCCGAGCGGCTTGCCTTTACTGGTCCTGGCGTTGTTCATCATTTCCTGCAGCTGGAACGGCTTCACACTGTCCAGCGCCAGAAAACCAATCGCCGGACAGATGCGCAGCCGCAAGTGCTCCTCGTAATTGTTGCGCTGGCTCTCGCCAACGTGCGGCTCCTTGTAGGTGTGATACCACTGCCACGCCCACTGCTCGACAGTAACCTTGCCGGGCGTGCCGCCGCGTGCGACCAGCATTTGCACGGCGCGTACCTTGGCCTCAAATCTTGCCTTGTTGTTGTCTTGGATGTACTTGCGGATCGGTGTGCCATCGTCCTTGTGACCGATGACAATGGTGCGCGAGTATTTGTATTTGTTAGCCATAAAAACCTCCAAAAACGTACATTTGTTCGATTGCATGATTGAAAATATAGCAGACCCCAAGGGGAGAGGGTCTGCTGTTTGTTTTTATGCGCACTTTTGGCAGGGCGTGCGGCTGCCGACCTGATCCATCGTGACTGCGCGGGCATTCTTGCCGGCACAGCTTGCGGAACGGTGCCAACGCTTGCCGCTGGGCGTGATGTAAACAGTCTCACTCTGCTGAGCGGCGGCCTGCTCCTGCGCTGCTTGCTGAGCCGCTGCAGCTTCGGCGGCTGCCTGTTCTTGCGCAGCCTTCTCAGCGGCTGCCTTTTCGGCTGCCTCCTGTTCGGCCTTAGCCTCAGCTTCTGCCTGCTCGGCTGCTCGATCATGGACAGTAACTTGTCCGGTCTGTTGCACATCACTGTCGGCGGCGCGAACGGTGTAGTCTGCGGTGCCTGCGGATTTGCCAGTAAGCGTCACCTCTACGCGTGCCGGATCGCTGAGACATTCCGCCGATACGGCAAGCACATCGCTGTCTGAGGTGGTGGCATATACTGCGTCAGCGGTCATCGCAAAGTCAGACGGATCAACGGTATAGGTCAGGGTCTGACTGCTGCCGAGGTCAATCTCGGTAACAGCATCGCTTGTCTGCGTCAGCTGTGTAATGACTGCGGCCTGTGTGCCATCGTTAGCCGTATCGGTCTGCTTGTCTTTATCATCCGTGCCACCGATGCAGCTGCCAAGCGCACCGATAATCAGTAATGCAATAAAAGCATATACGGCACAGCCACAGCAGCCGTTTTTCTTCTTTTCTTCCTGCGGCTGTGCGGGCGGCAGATCGGGACGGGTAATGGTATCCAGCGGTTCATCGGATGCCGACGTGCTGGCGGCTTTAGTCTTGCTGCCGCCGATCTTCTCGGTTTTGCTGTACGACAGACCGGTGCCAGGCAGACCGACGGTCGTAGTTTTGCGGCCGCTACTATTGACCGACACGCGGGCACCCTTGACGCCGGCAGAAATGCCGACTGATTTTTTACCAACGTTTACACGCACGCCCGGTGCGATTTTAAACGATTTACGAAATCTGAATCCCATAGCCTAAACCCCTTTATCGAGGTGTTCAATTTGAACACCTTTATTTTTTACTCAAATTTATAGTTTTTGCGCTCTGTGTAGTAGGAGAGCGCCCAACGCATGAAATCCTCGGTCACGTCAAAATACTCGGCCAAGTCCCACACTTCGGTGATGCCACTCTTCACAGCCTGCTTGAGCTTGCCCCAAGGGATAAGCCGATACACCGCCCAGGCATTTGCCTTGTTCTCGTGCTGGGCGCGGACATCAAACGGCGTGTATTTGTTGTAAAAACCACCGTAGACACAGTGGCCGAGTTCGTGCGACAGCTTGACTGCCTCGTCCGCTTCGGAGCGGATCTTGGTCGGGTCCAGAGCGATGGCGCAAGTGCCACCGATTGGAACCGAGAAAGCCTCGGCTGTCTGCATGGGGAAGTAGTCCACGTCAATGTGGTTCCGCCATGCGTATAGATATAAGCTCGTTCTGCGATCCATAAAGTTACCTTTTGTTATATTGCTCACGCTTGAAACGCGCGTAAGCCTTGATGTCCTCTAATGTTGCATCGTCTATATCAGTCGTCCCAAAAAGTGCAAATTTGATGTCATCATCGTAAATTGATGGTCGTTTATTGCTCGATCGTCCCATCAGGTACTCAATCGAAACGCCGAAAAAGTCTGACAGACGGGAGAGCGTGTCAAAATTCGGTTCGCTGTCTCCGGTTTCGTATTTAGCGTATGTGGAGCGATCAGCCCCCAAAAAATCAGCCACATCCTTCTGCGTTAGCTTGCGTGGGTCTGATTTCCGTACAGTTTTGAGGTTGTTCATAATCATCACCTGATTCAATTATATGTGAAAGAAATTCACATTGCAATGATAAGAGAAAAAACTCCACAAAATACTTGACAATGTGGAGATACTCCACTATAATAGAATCATCAAATGTGAAGAATGTTCACAAAAGAGGTGAGAACGTGGAAAAGATTAGAATTTTACGAGAATCAAAAGGCATCACACAGCAGGCAATGGCGGCAGAACTCAATGTCGATCGCAGTACAGTTGCAAAGTGGGAATTAGCAGGAACGTATCCTCGTCCGAAATTCCTGCCGATGATTGCACGCTTGCTCGGCTGCACGATTGATGCGCTGTATGACGAAAAGGAGGTAGTCTAAATGGCATCGAACAAGTACATGACGGTCGATCAGCTTGCCGAGCGCTGGATGTGCTCGCCGTCATACGTTCGCACCTTGCTCCGGAGCGGTCAGTTGTCAGCAGTAAAAATTGCAGGCTGGAAGGTCCGCCAGGATGAAGTCCTGCGTTTTGAAAAAGCAAAGGAGCAGGCCGACACAGAAGCGCTGCGGCAACAGCGTATCGGTTACATTCTGTGATAATTTTATCACAAACGGAAAGGCGAGGACAACGATGGAAAGATACCAGAATATCTACCAAAGTGCCCGCGAAGGTGCGGGTTTGACGCAGGAAAAGGCAGCCGAGATGCTTGGCTGGTCGGTGCGGAATCTGCAGGCCATCGAGCAGGAGGACCGGACACCTACGCCGGTGCGCGTGGCTGAGATGGCAGAGGCGTATCGTGCGCCGTGGCTGCGCGGATATTACTGCAACCGGTGTCCGTTGGGTACACTGTGGCGGCGGCCGGAAAGCAATGTGGAGCTGCAGCAGCTGGCCTTGGAGGTCGGCTTGGAGAGCGAGGACTACGAGCAGGAGCGTGCCGACGCGCACGATCTGGCGATGATCGCCCTCGACCGCAAAATTGACGATGATGAATCACCGCGATATAACGCCATTGTGCAGCGTATGCTGCGGCGGGCTTATCTGGCAGAGATGGCCTTGATCAGCGGCGAGACAGCAAAGGAGCGAGAAAATTGAAAAACGGACAAAGAAAAAACGCCCAGACGGCGGCAACCGTACTGAGCGTCAATGCAAAAACATCTTGTATTTATAATTATACCACCACAGCCATCGACCGTCAAGTACCGGATTTTGAGGTGCTCGATGGCGGCTGTCAGGGCGTGCGCCCTCACATGGTCGGCATTGGCTTTACGCTGCTGCTGCTCACGGCCGGGCTGACGGACAACGGCACGCTGCCGCTGTCCGTCACGGTGCTGGCCGGTATGGTCGGCTTGGCTCTGTTGATGGGAGGGGTACGCAATGCATGAGGTAAACGTGCGGCTGCCAATCCCTGACGAGCTGTGGACAGAAATCGCGGAGCTGGCAGAGAAGAAGAGCAGCCGACCGGGAGAACTGGCTGAATTTCTGGTGATGGTCGGTCTGTATCATCATCTGCGCCAGAACATCGACATGTACAAGGCAAGCATTATGCTGAGCGAGAGGCGAAAGGAGGGGAAGGTTGACACATGACCTATCACTTTGACGGTGATGTTGCGGAGAAATTCGGGACGGATTGCGCGACCTTTATCTCTCATATGCAATACTGGATTGCGAAAAATGCCGCCAACGAGCGGCACTTCTACGAGGGCCGCTATTGGACATACAACAGCCTGTCCGCACTGGAACGACTGTTCCCGTTCTGGACTCGTCGGCAGATTGAGCGCATCATCCGCGACCTCAAAAAAGCCGGCGTTCTGCTGACCGGTCATTACTCTAAAAATTCCTATGACCGGACGACTTTTTACGCCATTGACGAGAGCCGTTTACCCATTCACCAAACCGTGAAATCCATTTCACCAAACGGTGAAATGGATTTACCCGATAACGGAAATGACATTTCACCGAACGGTGAAATCATTAAGGAACAAAATAATACACAAATAGAAGAAGAGTCAAATAAGACGAAAATAAGCAAAGCCCAGCAGGTCGTTGACCGGTACAACGCCATCTGCACCAACCTGCCGAGAGTCGTCCGGCTGACGGACAAGCGCCGCCGAGCGGTGCGCCTGATCCACGACAAGGGCTACACGCCGGAGCAGCTCGATGAGGCGTTTCGCAGGGCACAGGCGAGCAGCTTTTGCGCCGGCCAGAACGACCGCCATTGGAAGGCCGATTTTGACTGGCTGCTGAACGAGAATAATCTGGTCAAGGTGCTTGAGGGCAAGTACGATAATCCGTCGTCATCAAAGCCGCCGCGGAAGAAAGCAGAGGAGGTGGAAGAATGGTAGCACCGCTTGATGCGGAATACAGCGTGATTGGCTCACTGCTGCTCGAGCCACAGATTGCTGGTGAGCTGTTCGCAGCAACGAGCGAGCAGGACTTCACTCGCGAGGAACTGCGCAACGTATATCTGGCAGCCCGGCAGATTTTCAACGCGGGCAAGCCGCTTGATGCAGTCACGCTTCGCGCGGCTGTCGGCAAAGAATACGAGCCGCTGTTCTTCGACTGCATGGAAGTCACCCTGACCGGCCGACGTTGGAAAGCCTATGTTGCTGCGATGCAGGAGCAGACCCGAGTGACCCGCCTGCACGAGCTGGCGGACCGGCTGGCTCAGATTCAGACCAGCGAGGAAGGCCGCGAGCTGATCGCACAGGCCAGCGCCGCAGCAGGGGAGCGGTCGGGCGTTCAGATCGTGACGATGCAGGACGCGCTGGTCAACTTCGTGGAGGAGCAATCCACTAAGCGCAAGTTTATCAGCTACGGATTCAGCCGCCTTGACGGCCGCCTGTACAGCGATTACGGTGATTTCGTCGTGCTGGCCGGCAGACCGTCGGCGGGCAAGACAGCAATGGCTCTGCAGATGGCGGTACACATGGGACGGCACGACAAGGTTGGCTTTTACAGTCTGGAAACATCACCGGCCAAGCTGACCAACCGCATCATTGCCAATCGTGCAATCGTGGACTTCGGCCGTATCAACCGCCGAGAGATGACGCAGGAAGAATGGGAGCGCGTGGTGCGACTGAAAGGCGAGATTATGGAGAGCGATGTTGAACTCATTCCGGCCAGCGGCTGGAGTGTGCAGGATATTCTCTCGACCGCCTTACAGCGCCGGCACAAGATCATCTTTATCGACTATCTCCAGCAGCTGACCTGCCGCGGCAAGGATCGCTTTGAGCAGGTAACGCGCATTTCTCTGGATTTGCACGCAATGGCGCAGACACACGGTATTCTGGTTGTGGCGCTCAGTCAGCTCAACCGTGCATCAACCGCAAGACCTGACGCAGCACCGACGCTCACCGATCTGCGTGAGTCCGGTCAGATTGAGCAGGACGCCGATGCCGTGCTGGCGCTGTACATCAACGAGGAAGAAAACGCACCACCGAACGAGCGCTGCCTGCAGGTGCTGAAAAACAAAGAAGGTCGGCTCGGCAAGGTTCGGCTCGACTTTGACGGCAACCTGCAGCAGTTTGCCGAGTACATGGACGGCCAGAGGGAAGTGATCCTGCAGACCGCCAGAATGGAGAAAAAGCATGAAGCTAAGAAAAGCAATCCCAAGGCTGCGGTTTGAGCGCCGCCGACTGTACGCACAGAGTAAGGTTTGTTCACCTGAAATGCGGCGGGAGTACCGTGAGCGGGCAGAGGCCATCGGTGCGGTGCTGAGATATATCAAACGGAACCGGAAGGAGCGACAGCATGATTGAGATTAAAATTGACGGGACAACGGTTGAAATTATGGCAAATCCTCGTGATGATGACGATTTGCTTTGTGATTCCGCGCGAGTGCTGTGTGCCTTGCAGTATGTTGCGCGTAAATACATCATCCGCGAGATTGCAGACAGCATGATCAAGCAACTGTGCGAGATGCTGATGAATGGCGATTTTGATAGCGCCGAGTTTAAGCCACACGAGGTGCAGCATGGCAGCTGAGACACGCCGCGTCATTTGGCGGCACCCGAAGGGAATCTATGAAACAGTTGAGGTTTCCGGCACCGGAGTCTTTGGCGTGCCGTATAGCTACCGGGAAACCGTCTACACAGCGAACCGCGACGCACGCGGCGTGGCCCACAAGGAAATCCAGCCTGCACCGCCGAACGGCGGCAGACCGGCCGGAGGTCCGCGCATACCGTTAACGGATAAGGAAGAAAAGGAAATCTGCGAAATGTACGAGACAATGCCGCTTGCAATCGTGGCGGCAAGTATGCACCGCTCAAGCAAAACGGTGCGAGCGGTGCTCGAAAAGCATGGTGTTACGATGCGGAAATACGGTCCGCGCACAAAGAAAAAACACTGAAACAAGAAAAAGGAGCGAAAACATCTTGAAAACGATTAGCATAGTCAATTTGAAGGGCGGCGTCGGCAAGACCGTCACCGCGGTAAATCTGGCGGCAATCCTCGCCACCGACTACGAAAAGCGCGTGCTGCTGGTGGACGTAGATCATCAGGGCAACGCAAGCCGCTACTGCGGCGTGAATACCGAGGAGCGCGGCGGTCTGGCCGCTCTGCTCACCGGCGGCGCTGTCTGCTACGACGAGGTGGTCGAGATGGCGACGATGTCCGGCGTGGACGTGATCCCGGCCGACATGTCGCTCGCAACGCTCGGCGTGGATGGCGGGTGCACGTCACAGATGGCGGTCCGCGCGATGCGTGACCTGCGCGACGCAGTGATCGAGGACGACAGCTACGACTTCATCATTTTCGACTGTCCGCCGGCATTCTCACAGGCGAGCATCGGCGCGATTGCGGCCAGCAGCGATGTGATTATCCCGCTCAGGATTGGCCGCTTCGAGATCGAGGGCATGGACGAACTGATCGAGCAGATCGAGAGCGTCCGCAAGATCAACCCGGCGACGCGCATCGCCGGTGCGCTGCTGACGATGTGGCACAATTCGCCCGTCCAGCGCGACGGCGAGGAGTACATCCGGGAGACCTGCCCGGTGCGCGTATTCCGGACGATGATCCGGCGCACGGACAAGGTCGACGAGGCGGTTTTCGCACGCAAGGCCGTCGCGGAGTGGTCGCCGACCTCGGCGGCCGCCCGAGATTACCGGGCGTGGGTTGAAGAACTCATGGAGGTGCTTTGAGATGGCAAAGAAATTTAATCTTGCGGAGCTGATGGGCGAGGCGGTGTCCAAATCGGACACCGGAGAAATGCGGGTGGAGCAGATCCCACTCGCCGAAATTGAGGAGAACGAGAACAACAGCTACGCGCAGAATGACATTGACGAGTTGGCGGAGTCCATCAAGGTTATCGGCTTGCAGCAGCCGCTTGTGGTACGCCGCAAGACCGAGGGCGGGTACTTACTCCTTGCAGGACACCGCCGGAGGAATGCACTGGCGCTGCTCGACCGCAAGACCGCGCCCTGTATTGTGCTCGATGCCGACCTTGACCCGTCCATCCAGACGCTGATCCTGCACTGGACAAACACCATGGCGCGCGGTGGCGGCGGTCTGACTGCCGAGTACACCGGTCAGGCCGCCAAGGAGATTGAGGCCGCGCTCAAGGACCTGCAGGCCCGCGGCGTGGTCGAGCTGCCGGGCAAGCTGCGCAGTTATGTTGCCGAGGTGCTCAAAACGTCCGAGAGCCAGATCGCCAGGGCAAAGGCAATCGACAACGGCCTGACCGACGAGTGGAAAGAGCTGTTTCGGGAGCACCGCATTAACGACAGCGCCGCCTACGAGCTGAGCCAGTGCGATGCGGACCTGCAAAGGGAGCTGCACGGCGCGTACAAGGACCGCTATTGGAATTTAGACGCCAAGAAAATTAAAGCGCATCGCAAGGCGGCGGAATTTGACTTTACACCGCTGACCTGCCCGGAGGCATCGCCCTGCATAGAGCCTTGCACCGGCGCAGACAAGCGTGCCGCATGGGTGAAAGATGGCTATTGTGACGGCTGCTGCCATGAGTGCTCGCTTGCCGCCAACTGTGACCGCGTGTGCGGCAAGGTTAAGCAGCGCCTCAAAAACGAACAGGAAAAGGCTGAGCGCGAGGAAAACCACGAGCAGCAGATTGCAGCGTTTAACGCCTCACCGTTAGCAAAGGCGCGGCGCAACATCCGGTTTGCGCTGGCGTGCAAGGATATCCGCAACGTGGACGATCTGCCCGAAGCTCGCCACCAGTGGTATATGAGTTGGCTGTGGTCAGCAGATCCGCTTGCTTATCATGCACCCGACCTCAGCGACCTTTTCGAGGTGGCGCAGGCGCTTGAAATTGACCCATTTGAGATGATTTGCGGACGGGAGAGCGGCAGCGTTTGGCATGAGTACACCGATGAGCGGCCGCCGGAGGGCGCTCGGGTGCTGTGCAAGCTGTGCGGCTGCACTAATCGCTACGGTGAGTATGTTTACCGCGGCGGCAAGTGGTTCTTCCCGGATCTGGACGATGAAGCATGCGAGGCAAATATTCTCGTCAGCTCGTGGACGGAGGTGTTCCCGGAATAATGGCGAAGTGTAAATTTTGCGGGGAGCCGGTTAAGGCGGCACCCGTGTTTCATGCCGTGTGCATAGAAAAGCAGCTCAATGACATGGAGCAGGATATGCGGCTGCTGGTGTCCGGTGATGCAGACCCGTGCGAGATGTGCGCGCACTGCTGCGCTGACGGTAAGCCGGTGTACCGGCCTAACGAGGAGTACATGGCGTTCTGCGATAAGTGCGATGAGGATTACAGTGAATTTGTCTGGAGGGGTCGCAATGAGGACAGCTGAACAGGCGATGTCGGACAAGCTCAAAGAGCTGAGGAAGGAGATGATTAGGAGTGGGAACGCCTGAGTGCTACTACTGCAAAGCAAAAGAACACTGCATCGCCGCTGCTCAGCCGGGTTCTGTGGTGTGCATGATGAACCGCATGAGATACGGCGGAACACACGCGGATGACGCTCCGCCGAGAACGGAAGCGGTGTATTGCCAGTTTTGCGGACAGCCGTTAAAGGTAATTGGTCAGAAACGGTTTTGCAATAATACTCGTTGCCTGAACCGCTATAACGATGTCTGATAGGAGGATAAGCATGAATACAAAAGGAAATGAGGGAAACGAATGAACAAAAACGTTAAAAAGCGAGAGACACGGCAGGATGTGTTTCTCCGTAATCATCCGAGAATAAGCTATGAAGATGAAAACGGTGTGCTTAAATTTTGCCCGTCAATGATCGACAGCCTATACCACTGTGAACAGTATTTTATCGGGAAAGAGTATATTAGTTGCGATGCTTGCAGACACCGCTACTGGACGAAGGAGGTGAGTGAAAATGGCAGAATATATTGACCGTGAAGCTTGCCGCATAGCGGTCGAAATCATGTGTCAGCATCTAAAGGACTAAAAAATATTTGACAAACCGAAATTTTGCGGATATTCTATAAAACTACACGCGGACGGGGAAACTCGTCCGCTGTGGTGTTCAAATTGGACACCGATGGAGGCAGAGATGAAGAGGAGAAAGACAACCAGGGCCGGGCGGCTGGTGTGGGATATCACCTACACGGTGCCGCGACCAAATGCCAGCAAGCAGGAGCGCAAGCGCATCCGCGAAGTGACGGAGGAACAGATCCAACGCACCAACGCCAACACGGCGCAGCGCAAACTGGAAATGCTGATGGCGACCAACTTTGACGAGGGCGATTTAGTGCTCACCGTCACCTACCGAGATGCAGATCTGCCGGACAGCGCCGACATGACGCGCAAGCACCTCGGCAAAGTGTTCTCGCAGATGAGGGCCTACCGCAAAGCACGAGACTTGCCAGAGCTGAAATACATCTATATTTTGGAGGGCAGGCACGGTGACCACCGGCCGCACGCGCATATTATTATCAATGCCACAGGTGGTGACTTGGAGCTGATGCGGTCACTCTGGATCTGGGGCGACGACATACAGCTTAATTATATTAGAGAGCGCGGCTACGACGGCTGGGCAGGCTATCTCACCAAGGAGCGACGCGAGGCATCGCTCAACGGTAAAAAGCAGTTTGTCGGCAGCCGCAACCTTGACCGACCGGTCACAACCTATGCATGGGTGGATGACGGCACGACCGTTGATGCACCGCCCGGAGCACAGGTGCTCGATGAGGGCGGCGGCAGAAATGAGATTGCATCCTGCCGATTTGTTAAATATTTAATGCCGAAAAATACCTATTATAATACACACGCAACGCGCACACGCACGCGCGTTGTTGCTGGCTTGGAATGCTCTATAACATTTGACACGGTTGCGGAGAAACGAAAGCGAACAGGTAGACAAAGGAGGATGAAAGGTGTATAATCAAAAAAGAATGAAGATCAGGTGTCCGCGATGCGGAAAGCCCACAAAGGTTTGGGTAACGCCTGATTCGACCGTGCTACAGCGGTTCCCGTTGTGGTGCGAAAAGTGCAAACACGAGTCCATCGTTGATTTCGACGGTGCAAGCCAACGTCTTAGCAGACAGGAGCTGACTTCGTAACACCAAGCAAAGGTGTTGCAAGTTAGCTCCTGTTTTTTATTTTGCCGGAAAGGCGGTGAGTGTCGTGCAAACGGTGCGCGAGATGATACCTGAGTACAAGCGCAACCTCGACCGGCTGCGTCAGCGGCGGCTTGATCTGCTGAGGGAACGCGAGTTTGAACCGAGCTTTGAGAAGCGCTACAAGCTGACCGAGCGGATCGTCCGGATTAACAAGATTATCGCCAGCAGCGCAGCTGCTCTGCACGACATGCTCGAGTATGACAAGTAAGCCGCTGAGGCCGTGCCTGCATCCCGGCTGCCGGGAACTGGTGCGGTGCGGGTACTGTGACAAGCACAGACCCAAGGACAGCGCACGGCGCAGCACAGAGAGCCGCCGGTGGCGTGGCTGGTACAGCCTGCCGATCTGGACGGACAACCTGCGGCCGGCACAGCTGCTGCGTGAGCCGTGGTGCCGCGAGTGCGCACGGCAAGGCCGCCGAGTCCGAGCGACAGACGTTGACCACATCGAGCCGCATAACGGAGACTGGCAGCGCTTTACCGACCCAAGCAACCTGCAAAGCCTGTGCCACGGTTGCCACAGCGCAAAGACCATGGCCGAAAGCAGGGCTAAAGGCAAGACGAAACGGCGCTGAAAGGCAGAAGGCTTGGACGGGCGCAGGCAGGTGGGTGTGCGCGAACTTGGCGAGAAATCTCAAGATTTCTCGGAGTCCCCCCGCCCTCGGAAAGTTTTGCGGCGGGGCGCTCTTGACCGCAGCCCCCCATTCGTGCGAGATTTTTTCCCAATGGAGCGGGAATTTTGGAGGTTTTGGAATGGCAAACAAGAAAAGCGTCGGTCCGGCAGGGCCGGGCGAGGTAAAAGCGGCGTGGTTTATGCCGGAACAGATGGTGCGCGTGCCGATCGGGGAGCTGGTGCCCTATGCGCGAAATGCGAGGACACACAGCGAGAGCCAGATCGCGCAGATCAGAGCGAGCCTGCGGGAGTTTGGCTTTGTCAATCCGGTAATCATCGACAGCGACCGGAATATCATCGCCGGACACGGGCGCGTGCTGGCGGCCAAGGCCGAGGGCATGACCGAGGTGCCGTGCGTGCTGGTCGAGCACCTGACGGACGCACAGCGCCGCGCGTATATTCTGGCGGACAACCGGCTTGCGGAGCAGTCCGGCTGGGACACCGAGATGCTGGCGCTGGAGCTGGGCGAGATTCAGGCCGCGGGCATGGACCTGACAATCACCGGATTCTCGGCAGCTGATTTGGAAATGGAAGACCCGAACGAAGAACCACCTGCCGCCGAAGATGACGGCGACAGCGGCGAACCGGATGCCGATACACCCAGCCGCGCCCAGGACGGCGATGTGTGGAAACTCGGAGACCACGTTCTTTTGTGTGGAAATTGTACCGAAAAACCGCATTTAGACAAAATTTTCGGGGGGGGGTAACACAAAAAGTTGATTTATTGCTTACTGACCCGCCGTATGGCGTCGATTACGTCGGCAAGACCGGCGATGCAATGACCATCGAGAATGATGGCGTTGACCGTGACGCGCTGCTGAAACTGCTGACCGGCTCGTTTGATGCTGTCAGCGAGTGGCTGCGAGAGGGCGCAGCGTATTACATCTGGTGTGCGAGCAAAACGTGGGATGTGTTCGCTCAGGCGGTTGAACAGCTTGGATGGCCGGTGCGCGAGCAGCTGATCTGGAACAAGGACTGCTTTGTGATGGGCCGCCAGGACTACCAGTGGAAACACGAGCCGTGTCTGTACGGCTGGAAGCCGGGAGCCGCGCACAAGTGGTGCAGCGACCGCAGCCAAACGACCGTGATCGACTGTCCTCGACCCAAGGCGAACCGCGACCACCCGACCATGAAACCGATTCCGCTGTTTGACTACCTGATCCGCAACAGCACGGACGTTGGTGACACGGTGTATGACCCGTTCTGCGGCAGCGGCACGACGCTGTTGGCTTGCGAGCAGGCAAACCGTAAATGCGTGGCGGTAGAGCTGTCGCCGCGGTACTGCGATGTAATTTTACGCCGATGGGAGACACTGACCGGCCGCAAGGCCGAGCGGCTTCGGAATTTGAGAGAGTGAGGTGACGAGATATGCCAGCAAGCAAGCCAATTCCGCGGGAGGCGGACGGGACGGTGGACATCAAGCAGGCGCGAAAGCGCATGGCAGGACACCGTACAAACGCCGAGATCGAGGCAAAAGCCAAAAGCGAGGTGCGGGCGAAGGAGCCGAAACGCATCACGGTGCCCAAGTATCTGCCGCAGGTGATGGAGGCAGAATACCGGCTGACTGCGAAAAAGCTGGTTGCCCTGCATATCTTTTCCGACCTTGACTATGACATGCTTGCGCGGTATTTTATCGCTCGCGCCGCATGGCAGAACGCCCAGAACTGGGCGAACCGTGCGATCATGCAGGGCGACGCCAAGGAGGCGGGCAGCTGGACCAAGACGGCGAACGTTTACTTTGGTCAGTGCCAGAGCTGTGCGTCGGCGCTCGGTCTGAGCGTGTCGGCGCGGTGCCGCCTCGTGATGCCGGAGCCGCCCAAGGATGAGGCCGACGAGGACCCGCTCAGCAAAATGCTGCGCGAGCGGGCAGAGCGCCGGAAGGCGTGAGACATACGTCCGAGGTTGTGACGGGCAGTGTAATGCCTGCTCGAGCTTCGACCTTTGGCGGTAGGTGAGTTTTGTGATATTTCCTCGCCTGTCCGTCAGAGCCTCGGACAGCTTCCTGCGCTGCGGCGGACGGTGGTCAGCCATTACGCCGTCCCCCACATCAAAGTGGCAAGGATACAAGCGGGTGCACCCGGAATGCAGACGAGTGGGTGCGTCCGCCGGAGCGCAGGAGGAGCAAACAATGCAAGATCGAACAATCTGTCCGGCTATGTGCCCGATGCTCAACGTCCAGGGCTTTTGCGAGAGCGCATGGAGACGGGCAGGCCAGGTGCGGGAGTGCCCGCATAAGAAAATGCGCAAGGCGGTGTCCAACTTGAACACCGCAGACAAAAAGTAAAATCCGGTGCTGTGACGGGCGACCCACCCGAAACACCTTACCTATTTCTTTTGGCGGCGGCGAGGGTTTGTCCTCTTGTACCTCGCCCGTCCGTCAGAGCACCGGATGGTGCAAATTATGGAGGTTTTGACAATGACAATCAACAAAGCAACTCGGTCTGTGGATTTATTCAACACAATTCGCGGTGCTGCCGTCGCAATGATGGCGCAGACGCCGGAAAGTCCCGACTTGCAGGAACGTCTGCGTAAGCTGCAGACGACGCTTGCTGAATATCTCGGCTCGGCGGCGAGCGAGGGCATCCTCGTGGAACCGGACCCGATTGCGACTGAGGACAACTGCACCTATGGTGGCGGTGAGATGCCGCGTCTGACCCGCGCCGAGGTGCTGCACCGTGCCGAGCAGTGTGTCTGCGGCGAGCGTGAGCAGGACTACGGCACGCCGGAGGACAATTTTGAGACGATCGCGGAATTTTGGGAAACATACCTCAGTCGCGCGTGCGTGGATGAGGCGGGCTGTGTGTATATCGACGCAACCGATGTCGCCATGATGATGGCGCTGCTCAAGATTGCGCGTATTGCAGGCGGTTCGGGCACGCGAGACAGCTTTATCGACCTTGCAGGCTATGCGGCGTGCGGCGGAGAGTGCGCCGATGTATGACCGCGAGGAGTATGAGTGGTATAAGACGCACGGCATCTGCGTCCGCTGCCGCAAGGCTAAAGCACGCCGCGGCCGCACGACCTGCGCCGCGTGTGCGGCTCAAAACACGGAGCGCACCTTGCGGTATTTTAACGAGCTGACCGCCGAGAAGCGCAAGGAATACTCTCAGCGAGCCACCGAGAAACAGCGTGAGCGGCGTGACGCTCGCTACGCTGCCGGCCTGTGCGTTATTTGTGGCAAGCGACCGCCGAGAGACAACCGCCGGACCTGTGCGCTGTGCAGCAGCAAGCGCACAGCCGCACAGCAGAAACAGGCGGAAAAGTGACAACAGCATTCCGGTGCTGTGACGGGCGGCAGCAGCTGCCCGAGAAACAACCTCCAAAATAATTTTGCGCAGGGCACGGCGGTAACGGAACGCCGCCGCGTCCGTCAGAGCACCGGAAATCAATTTAACAGAGCCGACGCGGGAAAGCGGTAGAGAGCCAGAGCCTGAGAGCCAGAGCCAACGAGCAATTTGTCTCGTCGGCTCTTAATTTTTGCTCGGAAAGGGGTGAGAGAGATGGCAAAGAAAGAAAAACGCATCGACTACATCAGCAAAGCGGAGGATATCCGCCTGATTGCGAGCGGTGTGAACGCTGAGCACCGCACTATGACCTGGCGCGAGGCGACCGAATATTGGGAGCGCGACAACGGCACCGACGATTACGGCCGTGCGGCGCTGATGGCGTACCTCGGCATTGCGACGGCAGGCGAGTGTGCACTGCTGGATAATCTGGTTGACGCGCCGGAGGATGACGCACCGACAGAGGAGGAAAGTGAATGATGAAGAAAATCGTAGTCGCGCTGCTGTCTGACGCTCTGCTGTTGGGCGGCGTGGTTGTTATTATGGTTGGACTCTACACGATTTGGCCGCCGCTGGCCGCAATCGCGGGCGGTGTGCTCGCTATCTTGCTGTCGATTTTGATGGTCGTGTAAGGCGGTGCAGCAATGATCGCAGATAAGATTTTACACCGCATTCGTGGTCAGACCACGCTGACGCTGGACGACCCGACCGGATGGAGCACGGGCGGCAGCACCCTGTTCGGCGGCAAGGAAATGCAGGCGATGAAGCTGCCTGCCGTCAACGCCTGCATCGAGATCATCTCGGACAGCGTGGCGAAAATGCCGATCTACCTGATGGACGGCGAGACCCGCGAGCGGGTGCCCGACCATCCGGCGGTGCGGCTGCTGACCGGCAGACCGACCGAGGCCCTGACCGCCTTTGACTATCACAAGCTGATGGAGTCGAGGCGTATTGCGTACGGCAACGCTTACGCGCTCATCCTGCGCGACAAGTGGGGACAGCCGGTGGAGCTGCTGCCAATCGCACCGGGCTATATGCTGCCGATCCTCGACACCAACGCCAAGCTGTGGTATGTCGGCATCAATCCCAAGACGCACGAGTACCGCAAGTTCTGGCCGACCGATGTGCTGCATTACAAGGCATTCAGCACAGACGGCCTTGAGGGCATCAGCTATCTGCGCCGTGGCGCCGAGACCATTGAGGCGGCCTTGCAGGCGCAGCGGTATGAGAGCAATTACTACCGCAACGGCGGTCAGGTGAGCGGCATTCTGACCACCGACACCGACCTCTCGCCAAGGTCGACCACCATCGGCGGCGAGAAGGTGGACATCAAGAGCAAAATCCGTGCCGAGTGGGAAAGCATCCACTCCGGAGCGGACAACGCTTACCGCATTGCGGTGCTGGATAACGGCCTCAAGTACACGCCGCTGACCGCAACAAACCGTGACGCGCAGTTTATCGAGAGCAAGGCTGCCAGCGTCGAGGACATTGCCCGGCTGTTTAACATCCCGTTTTACAAGCTCGGCGCGGGCAAGGAGAGCTATGCCGCCAACACGCAGGCGGCCATTGAGTATATCCAGCGCACGCTCAGCCCAATCGTCAGCGAGCACGAGCAGGAGGACACGCACAAGCTGCTGCTTGAGAGCGAGTGCAGCCGCGGCCTGCAGTTGCGCCGCAACATGATGGGCGAGCTGCGCGGAGACTGGACAGCTCGGGCTGCATGGTACAAGTCCATGCGCGAGATCGGCGCGTACAGTGTGGACGATATCCGCGCACTCGAGGACCTGCCGGACGTACCCGGCGGCGATGACCGTCTGGCAAGCCTTAACTACGTCCCGCTGGAGGACTGGCGGGACCTGAGCCGCCGCCGCAACGGAGCGGACGGCGAGGAACAGAAAGGAGTGACCCCATAATGGCAGTAACAATGCCTAAAATCGAAATCGACTTTGAGCAGCGAGCGGGAGACCTTGCCGAGCGCAGTGAGCGTGGTATTGCGATCCTGATCGTGCGCGACGAAACCAGCAAGGACTTTACCCACAAGCAGTACAGTGATCTGAGCGCCGCGCAGGCCGACGAAAGCCTGTACACGGCGGACAATTACGCCGCTATCTGTGACATGATGGGCTTTGCACCCTATCAGGCGCACATCTTCCGCGCGGATGCGTCCGGTGCGCTGGCGGATACGCTGGCGGCCATCGGCAAGACCGTCAAAACCGGATGGATTGCCGTTGCAGGGCAGAATGCGGCGGACGGTGCGGCTCTGGCTGCCTGGGTTAAGACCCAGGATAATACCCGGAAGAAGACTTACAAGGCGGTCTGCTACAATCTGGCTACTGCGCCGGATGATATGCACGTTGTTAACTATGTCAATGAGTCCGTCACCTATACGGATGATCGCGGTACGCAGGACGGCGTGACCTATCTGCCGAGTCTGCTGGCGATCTTTGCAGTGTGCAACGTTACCCGCGGCTGCACCAATTACGAGTGCAGCAATCTGTCGGAGGTCGTAGAAGTTGACGATAATGACGCGGCACTCGGCACGGGCAAGTTTATCCTCTTCAACGGCGAGGATAACACGGTCCGTATTGCACAGGGTATCAACAGCATGACCACCACGGACGGCAAGACCCGCACGGAAGATATGAAATTTATCGAAACCGTGGAAGCCATGGACATGATGCGTGACGATATCACCGCCGTGTTCCGTGGTACTTATCTCGGCAACTACCGCAACACCAGAGATAATCAGATGCTCCTGCTGTCGTCGCTCAATATGAGCTACTTTAGACAGCTCATGCAGCAGAATATCCTCGACCCGGATTTCGCCAACGCTGCACGCATTGATGTAGACGCACAGAGAGCGGCCTGGATGGCGTCCGGCAAGACGGAGGCGGAAAGCTGGGACGATGACACGGTGAAGGCCAATCCCTTCAAGCGCACCGTGTATCTGACCGCTGACGTTAAGATTCTCAACAGTATGACCGACCTGATTTTCCCGATCACCATGGCGTGACCGGATAACCTACAACAACAATTAAGGAGGCAAGACCTATGAAGAAGAAACTGCTTGACCTGCTCGCTAAGAAGCGCGGCATTGTAGACCGCATGAGACAGGCGGACGCGGCAGGCGATCAGACCGCATTTGACGCGGCGCTGGCAGAGAACACCGCCGTAGATGCGGAGATCGCCCGCGTAAAGGCAATCATGGAAGCCGAGGAGAATGTACCGGCAGAGCCGGAAGGCGTACCGACCAGCGGCACCGATCCTCCGGCGGCAGAGCCGGTCAACAGCCGCGAGTGCGTGCATGCCTTTGCGGAGTGCATCCGCGCCCAGGCACGCGGCCAGCGTGCAGCCTTTGAGTCCAACGCAGACGTTCTGCGCCGTGCCATGGCAGCCGAAAACGCCGGTGCCATGACCGAGGGTGTCGAGGCAGACGGCGGCCTGCTGGTGCCGCAGGACATCCAGACCCGCATTAACGAGCTGCGCCGCTCTCTGGTGCCGCTGTCCGACCTGTTTGCGGTCGAGAATGTATCGTTCCTGTCCGGCTCGCGTGTGGTAGATACCGCGCCGAACAAGGGCTTTACCAAGATTGACGAGATGGATGAGATTCCGCAGGATGACAAGCCGGCGTTCCGCAAGATCGCCTACAAGGTCGAGGACTATGCGCTGATCCTTCCGGTCTCCAACGACCTGCTGCGCGACACCGACGAGGCTCTGCTCGCGTACATCTCGCGCTGGCTGGCGAAGAAGCAGGTCATCACCGAAAATAACCTGCTGGTTGCAAAGCTCGCCGCGCTCGACACCGGCGCCGCAGCCGCGACCGAGACGGACGTTGTAAAGGTGCTGAAGACTGCGCTTAACAAGACGCTCGACCCGGCGATCTCCGCGACGGCACACTTTGTGACCAATCAGGACGGCTTTAACGCCCTCGACCAGCTGGTGGACGGCAATAATCGCCCGCTGCTGCAGCCTGATCCGACCGGCTCGACCGGCAAGCTGCTGTTTGGCCGCGGCATTACCGTTGTGTCTAACGGCATCCTCAAGACCGCGACCAGCAAGGCGCCGATCTACTGCGGTGATTTCACCCAGTACGCTACTTTGTTCCGCCGTCAGCCGCTTGAGATCGCATCGACCGACATCGGCGGCAACGCATGGAAGACCAACAGCACCGAGGTCCGCGCGATCACCCGTCTGGATGCACAGGTGTTCGATTCTGAGGCCGCTGCTGCGGTATCTCTGACCATTGCGTAAGGACTGACCCAAGGGCGGCGCTGCTGCCGCCCTTCCCATTTTTAGAGAGGAGGGCACAGGATGCCTGAATTTAACCCCAATCGCATTATGCACGGCAACGGCGGTCATGCGTGGTTTAACGGCAAAAAGCTGACCACGCTGCAGTCGGTTGAGGCCAAGGTTGCCGGTGATTTTGAGGATATCAACGTGTGCGGTGATCCGGCTACTTACCGTGTATATAACGGCTACTCGGGCGAGGGCACGCTGACCACGCTCAAGATCGACAGTGATGTGCTGAGCCTGATTGCTGCGGCGTATAAGTCTGGAGAGATGCCGACCATCACCATTATCACCAGCCAGACCATGCCTGGCACAAACCGCGCGGAGCGCGTAGCGTACAGCGACATTACGATTGACGAGTTCACGCTCGCAAAGTTTGAAAAGAAGTCCAAGACCGAGGAAGAGATTCCCTTTAAATTCGGTAACTTCGAGGTTCTCGAAACCCTGTAAGGAGGTGCGGCATGAGATTCAGCTTAAACGGTCACATCGTGGCCGACAGTGACGCGCCTATCCTGCGTTGGTGGGGTATCCCGGCGGCCTGTCCGGCGGATATCCGGTCGGCGCTTGCCGAAAATCCCGCAGACGAGGAATTTGTTCTGGAGATCAACTCCGGCGGCGGCTCGGTCTTTGCGGGTTTTGAGATGTACAGCCTGCTGCGCAATGCGTCCCGCCAGGGTGTACATACCCGCGCCGAGGTGCAGAGCCTTGCCGGTTCTGCCGCGTCTGTCGTGATGGCAGGTGCGGATACGGCGGCGTGCTCACCGGTCGGTCAGGTGATGATCCACCTGCCGAGCACGGTCACTGAGGGCAATCAGGGCGTGCACCGCGAGAGCGTGCAGATGCTCGAGAGCATCACCGAGAGCATTATCGCGGCGTACGAGAGCAAGGTCGGCGGCAAGACCAGTCATGACGCACTGCGCCGCATGATGGACCGCGAGACCTTTCTCAGCGCCCGTGCGGCGCTGGACGCCGGTCTGATCGACGAGATCATCGGCGAGGAGCAGCCGGGCGAGCCGCTCAATCTGAACAATATTTACAACGCTTGCGGAGCTGTCCCTGATATGGACAAGCTGCGTGCGGCGTACATCGCTGCACAGAGCCAGAGCCAAGAGCCAGAGCCGCAGCCGGTGTCCAATTTGAACACCGCCCGCAAGCGGGCCATCGCTATCGCTGAGGCAGAACTCCGGGCGGTGGTCGTATGATCACCGCCGAGAGACTGGATGCAATCAAGAAGTACTGTCGTGTCGATTACGATGAGGACGATGCGCAGCTGACCGGCTTTGCGGAGATGAGCGACAGCTATCTCGCGCAGTGCGGTATCACTCGTGACGGCCACGAGGCGATGTATGACCTTATTGTGCAGGCAATGGTGCTGAACCAGTACGAGGGCAAGTGTGCAGACAATGCAGCCGCTGCCCTGGCTACGGTTCCGCCGCTCGTGCGGCAGATGGTAAACCAGCTCAAACTGGTGTGTGCGTTTGGAGGTGCGGGCGATGGCAACACAGGTGCGTGATCTGCGCGACCGCGCCGAGGTATGGCTTGCCGCACCGGTGGAGCAGCCAAACGGCGAGACCGACTACTGCTACACCAAAGCCCGGACAATCTGGGCGGCCGTCAACCCGACAAGCGGGCGCACGGAGACGCTGACCGGTGACGCTGAGCGTGCCGAGATCACGCACCGCGTGGTCTGCCGGAGCGCCAGCCTGCCGGAGCTGTGCCGCGAGATGTACTTTATTATCCGCGGTCAGCGGCTGGATGTGTCGTACTGGCTGCCGATCTATAACCGCCGCGGCTGGGTGGAGATTTACTGCACACTGCGGCAGGGAGAGGTGACACGCGATGGCTCGTGATGGTTTTGACTGCTCGGAGCTGATGGCCTTTGCGGAGGAGCTGGGCGCACAGCCCAAGGAACTGGAGAAGGTGCAGAAAAAGCTGCTCCGAGATCAGGGCAGCAAGCTGCGCCGCAAGACAGCCCAGCAGGCGCGTGCAACGGTCAACCGCACAGCGGTGCACCGCAAAGAGTATGACCGCGCCGCCGGTCAGTACCACAAGAGCATTAAGCGCGGCAAGGTGTACACCAAGGACGGTCAGATGCGTATCCGCGTGTATTCGGGTGACCCAATCGGCCATTTGGTCGAGCAGGAATGGACACCAAAAGCGCGAGACGGCACACGAGGAAAGAAGCAGCTGGGCCGCGAGGTCTTTGACAAGGCCGCGCAGGGCTTTGATGAGCAGTTTCAGCAGGCTGCCGAGGATGCTCTGGACGAGGTGATTAACAAGCTATGATCCGATGGAAAGAGATAGACGACGCGCTCGGCGCGGTGGTAAGCGCGGCGCTTAAGGCCGCCGACCTGCCTGCCGGGCGTATCCGTGACGATGTTAAGGCTCCGCTGGTGCGGCGCAGTTACCGCATTGACGTTGGTCAGACCGACGGCATGGGCACGGACGACTACGCCGAGACCGGCTGCGACATCGAGATATATTTTTATTCCGCCGACGGCAAGCGCCCGCGGGATGAGCTGAACACGGCCGCTGACGCGATCCGCGCGGCTCTGCGGGAAGGCGTGACCGTGCAGGGCGTGGTACTCATCCCGGAGGACGACATCACCTGCGACGCAGACGGCGAGACGCTGGCAGTCATGCTGCGGCTCACCTGGATCGAGACCGCCGAGGAGACCGGCGAATTTATGGAGGAAATGGTATATGGATAAGAAATTACTGGACGCGCTGGCGGCAAAGGCCGAGCAGCGCAAGGCCGACAAGACCAAGGCGAAGCAGTTCGAGGTCGGCGGTCAGAAGCTTGATTTTGTCAAGCTCGGGCACACCGCCCAGCTGGACGCTTATGAGGCGTTTCTGGCGGCACGAGAGCAGCCGTCGCAGATGCTGGATGTCGGTGCACAGCTGATCTATGATTGCTGTCCGGCATTGCAGGACCCGGAGCTGCACACCGCGCTCGGCGTGACCGACCCGTACGACGTTATCTGGGTGCTGATGGATGTCCGCGAGGTCAATGAGCTCGCGGCATCCCTGTTTGCCTGGCTCGGTCTGATTGCCGGTGATGAGGATGAGGACCCGGCAAAAAACTGATTGAGCGCGACCCAGTGCTCGACCTTGCAGCATTTTACGCGGCACGAGGCATCACGCCGGAGCAAATCCGGCAGATGAGCTACGCAGACCGTGCGGTGCTGCGAGTCGGGCGGGCGCGCTGGTACGAGAATATGATAAACATCGTCGCGGAGGGCATCTGCCGCGCGTATGCACCGGAGGAGGGACGGAATAGTGGCTAAAAATAAGGTTATCAACACCGTCCTGACGGTGCGGGATAATATGTCCGGCGGTTTGGTCAAGGCCGCCCAGAACGCGAAGAAGTCCGGCAAGGCAATCGACAGCAGCATGATCTCCGCTACGCGCAGCGTGGTGGCGTTTAAAAATAAGTCGGTCGCAGCCTTGCAGGACTACGCCAAGAAAGCCGGTGCGGCAATCGTTGCCGGTACAACTGCCGTGGCAACCGGTCTGTCGGCGCTGACGCTCAAAAGCGCACTCGCCGCCGATGACCTTAACACTCTGGCAAAGCAGAGCGGCTTTTCGACGGCAGACATCCAGAAATGGCAGTACGCATCGGACCTGATCGACGTGTCGATTGACGATATCGTCAAGTCTGCCGCAAAAATGAAGAAGAACATGATCTCGACCAGCAAGACAACGATTGCGGCATGGGATCAGCTCGGCATTAAGGTCAAGGACAGCAACGGTCATCTGCGTAACAGCACGACGGTCTTTTACGAGACTTTGACCGCGCTGTCCAAAGTGCAGAACGAGACCGAGCGCGACACGCTGGCAATGACCCTGTTTGGCAAAAGTGCGGACAGCCTTGCCGGTATCGTCGATGACGGCGGTGCCGCCCTGCAGGAGCTGGCCGGTAAGGCCGAGAAGGCCGGTGTTATTCTGTCGCAGGACACGCTGGACAGTGCGAATGCCCTCAACGATAAGGTGGACACGCTCAAGGCCACGGTCAAGGGCTTTGCAGGCAAGGTCGGATCGGAGCTGGCCGGTCGTGCGTCCAAGGCACTGGATGTTGTCGGCTCGCATTTTTCCAAGGCGTTCAACACGTCACCAATGGACTGGCTTAACGGCAAGCTGGACACGCTGATGGCAAAGCTCGACAGCTGGATTGCCGAAGGCGGTCTGGAACGGCTGGCGGATCTGCTGGTAAACGGTGTGCAGCTCGGCGCCCAGAAGGCAGGCGATATGCTGCAAAAGGCCGGTGACTCAATGGCATGGTGTAAGGAGCATACTAAAACGCTCAAGACTGGCGTCAAGCTGTTGGCGGCGGCTTTCGCCCTTGTGAAGTTGGCGGAGTTTAACCGAACAGTAAGTTCTGGTGGAAATGCACTGCTTGGACTTGGCAAAACTGTGCTGACAATGACTGGTTTGCTGGGCGGACAAGCTGCGGCGACAAGTACAGCAACGGTAGCGCAGACTGGCTTAAATGCTGCTTTGCGGGCTAACCCAGTAGGTTTTGTAATCACGGTGTTGGAAGCGCTGATCGCAGTTGGTGTATTAGTGTATAAAAACTGGGACTGGCTCAAGGCCGGTGCGCAGAGCCTTTGGAACAAGTTTAAGGACGTCAGCATTCGCATTGGCACTGCCTTTTCCGGTGCGTTCAACAAGGTCAAAAATGCCGCTAAGACGGCGCTGGAATGGGTAGCAAGCAAGCTGTCGTGGCTCAACGACAAGATCGAGAGCATCCCCATCCTGGGCAGTTTGTACAAGGGTGCCAAGGGTGTCCTGGGCGACGCTATCGAGTGGGTAGACAATGCCACAACGGGCAATCGCTCGGGCACGTCCACAGGTACGACCCAGACCAAGACCAGCAGCAAAACGACTACAACGGCCGGTCCGGTCAAGACCACGACCTCGACCACTACGACGGTACCTAAGCCGACACCCAGCAGCCTGCTGAGCCTGCCGGGACTCGGCAAGGCAACCGGTACGCCCTATTGGCGCGGCGGCCTGACCCGTGTCAACGAGCGCGGCGGTGAGATCATGAACCTGCCGAGCGGCACGCAGATCATCCCGCATGACGTGTCTGTCAAGGCGGCAGGCGGTCGGAGCGTGACGGTCAACGTCACCATCCAGGGCAACGTGATCGGCAACCGGGAGTACACTGAACAGGTCGGTGAGTACGTCGGCCGCAAGGTGCTTGCGGCGCTCGGCAACACATAAGGAGGTGCGGTAAGTGTACAAGATTATTTTCAGCGTGAACAACAACGAAGAAGTCTGGGTCATGCCGCACTGTCCGCCGGATTTCCCGATCCCGCAGCCGGAGCAGCACCACGAGACATACGAGGGCCTGAGCCGAGACTATCGCCGCATCGGCACGCTTTGTCTGCGGCACATGGAGTGGACGGCGCTGCTTCCAGTGCACCGATACTTCTTCATGCCGTCTGAGGCGTCTGCGGATGGTTGGGCGTATGTCGATTTTTTCGACCGGTGGCGTGACAAGAAGGTGCCGTTCCGGCTGATCGTGCTCGACAGCAAGGGTGCTTCCCGGCTTAACATGCCGGTGACGGTGGACAGCTTTGACGTCACCGTGCGCCGCAACGGCGATCTGGAGTATTCTATCGCTGTGACAGAATACCGATTTATCACATGAGGAGGTGCGCCGCATGGCGGCAGGCTATGTAGACGAGCACAAGCTCGTCCTGTACCGCGACGGCGCACAGCCGCGCGACATCACCGCATTTGCCAGCGACATGACGCTGACGGATGACCTTGACACACTGGCGGCGGAGCTGACGTTTACGACGTTTATCTCGCCGTGGGACAAGTACACGCCTAAGCTGGCGCTTGCGCCGGGCGACAAGGTGCGCGTGACCAATCAGGGCAAAACGGTTTTTTCAGGCGTTATCATCACGGTGACGCTGGACGGCGGTGTTACGGCCTACGACCGCGGCTGGTATCTCAACAAGTCGGAAATCGTGCTGCAGGTCAACAACCTTGCGGCCGATCAGGTCATCCGCAAGGCGTGTGCCAAGGCGGGCGTGACAGTCGGCAAGGTGTGCAGCCTGCCGACCAAGATCACGCAGTTGTGGACCGGCTCCACGCCGTCTGACATTATCAGCGATGTGCTGGACACCTGCACGTCTGCGACCGGCAAGCAGTACCGCCACCGCGTGGACGACAGCGGCCTGCAGGTCGAGGCGCTGCCGACCGCGCCTATCAAGGCATTCCACAAGCCGGCGAAAAATATCGCCGCATTTGACATCACATGGGCGCTCGGTCAGGTGAGCGGCGAGGACAGCATTGAGGACACCTACAACGCTGTTGTCATTGCCGCCGAGGACGACGGCAAGGCGTACATCGGCGCACAGGCCAGCAACGCGGCATCCATCAAGCGTTACGGTTTCATGCAGCACATAGAGACCGTGACCGAGAACCCCGGCACGGCTGTGCTTGGGCAGATGGTGAAAAATCTGCTGAAAAATGCCGACAAGGTAGGGCAGACCCGCTCCATCTCCGAGATTTGGGGCTGTGATGAGGTGCAGAGCGGCGTGGTACTGCGATTCAACTCGCCCGCGTTCGGCATCAAGGGCAACTTCCGTATTACTCGCGTGGAGCATCACTACGGCGGTGCAGGACACACGATGGCGCTGGAAATCACGGCGCTCGAGCAGGTGCGAGCCGCCGCCGAGGGCAAGACCGACGCGGCAGCCATCAAGGCCGCCAGCACGGACAAGGTGCAGGTGTTCGGTCTGCCGGATCTGTCCGGCGGCAGTGACGGCGGCTCGGGCGGCACGATCGTCAAGGCGTTGTTTACGGCGTACTACCCCGCCAACAACGCTCTGGAGGGCGGTTATCTGGACGCGCAGGGCAACAGGCTCGACCCAAGCAAGCACACCTGCGCCGCACCGCCGTCTGTGCCGTTTGGCACCAAAATCACGGTGCGCGACACGGGCACAAGCCTCGACGGCATGACCTACACGGTCAACGACAGAGGCGGCGCGATCCAGATCAAGAACGGCGTGTACCACTTCGACCTCTTGATGTCCTCGAACGCTGAATGCAACCGCTGGGGACGCAAAAACGGCTCTGCGATCATCGGCGGCTCGGGCGGCGGCTCTGGCAGCGCGGTGTCGTTTATCAACACGGCACTGGGCGAGGTCGGTTACAAGGAGTCCGGCAAGGACATCAACAAGTACGGCCAGTGGGCCGGTCACAACGGTGTTGCCTGGTGTGTTTATTTTGTTTGCTGGTGTGCGTATAAGTCCGGTGCGCCTATCCCGACAAGCTACGGCTACGTTGGCGATATGAGCAGCTATTTCAAGTCTCGCGGCAAGTACAAATCGGCAGGCAGTTACAAGCCTAAGGCGGGCGATCTGATGATACAGGGTGACCGTCATATCGGCATTGTAATTTCTGCCGGAGCATCAAGCTGCGAAACCGTTGAGGGCAATTACAGCAACTCTGTCAAGCGTGTTACTCGCAGTTATGCGGAGATTTCCGGTTTCTGTACGCCGTGGGGATAACACAAGATATTGTATGCTTGTGGATAACACTGTGGAAGATGTGGAAAGGAGTCGTGCCTATGGCATGGGATACAGCGCTGGCGCGCGCCATCAAAGGCACAAGCCGCGCCGCACTGGCAGGGCAGCCGCAGCCGTGGTACAGGGCAGAGGTCGTGCAGGTGACGCCCAAGCTGATCTTCGCGATCGCGGACAAGGAATTTAAGTTCGACAGCAGCACCGGCCTGATTATGACCGCCACGGCAAAAAGCAAAACGTGGAAGGTCGGCATGCAGGCGGCGGCGCTGCTGCATGGGGCACAGCTGCTGGTTTTAGATAGTCTGTAACGGAGGAGGTGCAGCGGAATGTTTGACGCGGAGCAGGCGCAGTTTGTCTGCGATTTTTTAGAGTGCCTGACGTGCTCCAGCGGCGTGCCGCTGCGCCTGATGGACTGGCAGCGCAACATGATAACCGAGTTTTACGGTCAGCTGATCGAGGACGAGGACGACCCAGCAGGCAGCTACCTGCGGCGATACCAGTATCTCTATCTGGAGATCGCCAAGAAGAACGGCAAGTCGGAAATCGCTGCCGGTCTGGGTGTGTACCACCTGTTTGCCGACGGCGAGATCAATGGCGAGGTGTATGTCGTAGCGGCTGACCGCGACAATGCGGGCATCGTCTTTGCGGCGGCCAAGTATATGGTAGAGCAGAGTCCGGCGCTGAAAAAGCGCAGCCGCATCGTGGACAGCACCAAGACCATCTACGACGAGACGAGCGGCAGCAGGCTCAAGGTGCTGTCCAGCGAGGCGTACAGCAAGCACGGCTACAAGCCGAGCTGCGTTATCTTTGACGAGCTGCACGCCCAGCCGAGCCGCGACCTGTGGGACGTTATGACGTTTGGTGCCGGTGACGCACGCCGTCAGCCGGTGTGGATTGTGCTGACCACCGCCGGAGACGACCCCGACCGCAAATCCATCGGATGGGAAGTGCATGAGAAGGCGCTTGCTATCTACCGATGGCGGCGCGGCGCGAGGGACGAGAAAGCCTACGATGACCCTCGGTGGCTGCCGATCATCTACGGCCTCGGACTGATCGAGGACGAGGACGAGCTGAAAGACCTCAACATCTACGACGAGGACCTGTGGCGGCGGTGCAATCCGTCGCTCGGCAAGACGCTCAAGATGGCCACCATCCGCGCTCAGGCAGCGGACGCCAAGAAAAGCGAAGCCGCCGAGCGGCTGTTCCGTTGGCTCAGGCTTAACCAGTGGATCGCCACGGCGACTGTCGGGTGGATACCGATAACCATCTATGACAAAACGCAATGGAATCCGCCCGGCTGCAAGGACTGGCGCGAGGCCGTGCAGTTGCTGCGCGGCAAGACCTGTTACGGCGGCGTTGACCTCTCCAAGAGCACCGACCTTACCGCCTTTGTCCTCGTGTTCCCTCCGCAGGAGGGTCTGGACCGCTGGGTGGCACTGCCGACCGGGTGGATGCCGCTCAACGGCATAGAGGCACGCGAGCGCGAGGACCATGTGCCGTACCGCGACTGGATACGCGCAGGCTTCCTTCATGGCTGCAAGGGCGATATCATCGACTTTGAGGATGTGGCTTACGCTGTGGTGCAGGCGGCGCGGGACTACGACCTCAGGATGGTGGGCTTTGACCCGTATCTGGGCGCGACCGTGATGCAGCGCATCCGCGAGGCACTGTCCGGCACGGTGACCGAGGTTGTCGAGATTCCGCAGGGTATCCGGACCATCTCGCCGCCGATGAAGGAGCTGGAGCGGCTCATCCGCGCGCATGAGATGCTGCACGTCCATAATACGGCCGCGCGGCAGTGCTTTTTGAACGTGCGGTGCGTAAGTGACGACAACGAGAACATCAAGCCGACCAAGAAAAAGAGCCGCGGGCGCATCGACCTGACGGTCGGGTGGATCATCGCGTTTGCGACGGCTATGCTGCTGCCTGCACCGACGCTGGCGGATAGCGTGGCGGCTGATGATTGGCATATGTAAGTTTAGGAGGTGTCGGCTATGGCCGATGTGTTTCCGGTTATCCCGGAGGAGCTGCCCGCGCAGGTCGCGGAGAGCATTGGGCGCTCTCCGGAGTTTGTGTTCCATGAGGACGGACGCTCGGGCAGTTTTCAGCTGATCGACGGCGCTCTGGTCGAGCGGCAGGGCGTGGAGGCGGTCAAGCAGTGGCTTGAGCTGATGCTGCGCCAGAAACCGGGATCAATCCCGATCTACCGGACGAGTGGCACGACCCAGCCGGGCGTGGAGGCGGTCAGCCTTGACCGGCGCGTGCCGGAGGGCTGGATTTTTGCCGAGATTGAGCGCAACGTGCGAGAGACCGCCGCGTTCTGCCCGGCTATCCGGTCGCTTGACAGTTTTAAGTTTACGCGCGTGCGGCGCGGCGTGGAGGTACGCTTCACGGTCCGCCTGCACACCGGAGAGAGTGAGGAGGTGACGACGTTTGTCAGCGAGTGAGATTTTAGACAAGATGCTGTCCGCAATGCCGGAAAGCTATCAAAAGACCATCGGTTTCCCGACGTATGACCTTTTAGCTGCAGTCAGCCTGCGGATGGAGGGCACGGACGAGGCTATCGACGAGGCCAAACAGCAGCTTGACCCCGAAAATCTGCACGACAGCGCGCTGGACCGCTACATCTATCCGCGCTCCGGCTTGGAGCGCAAGGCGGCGACCTTTGCGCACGGCAGCCTGACCGTCACCGGCACAGGCACGGTCGGGCAGGGCACGCTGTTTGAGTCCGGCGGCGGTGTTCAGTATTATGCGACAGAGACCGTAGCCATTGAGGGCGAGGGCACTGTACCGGTCACCTGCACGGTGGACGGTACGGCAGGTAACCTGCCCGCGCACAGCGTGACGCAGATGCCGGTGTCAGTGCAGGGCATTGCCTCGTGTGATAACCCTGAGCCGATCGGCGGCGGTTACGCAGAAGAATCCGACAGCGAGTATTACGCGCGCTATCTGGTCGTACTGCGCACGCCTGCCACGAGCGGCAACGTGTACCACTATGCCCAGTGGGCGCTTGAGGTGGCCGGTGTCGGTCATGTCAAGGTGTTTCCGCGCGTACAGGGGGCGAACACGGTTGACGTGGTAATTGCCGACAACGCCGGTCAGCCTGCATCGCCTGCGCTGGTGAAGTCGGTGCAGGACTTCATCGACCCCGACAGCGAGGGAGCCGGTAGGGGACAAGCGCCCATCGGTGCACAGTGCTTTGTCACTGCCGCGACCGGCAAGGCCATCACGGTCAGCTGCACGGTGTCCAAATCGGACACCGTGACCGAGGACATCCTGACGTCCGGCATCAAGGAGAGCGTTGCGGCTTATCTGGCAGGCACGGTCTTTACCCAGGACTACATCAGCTATGCACAGATCGGCGCGGCCATCATGGACACGCCGGGTGTGATTGATTACGCCGGGCTGAAAGTGTCCGGCGGCATCGTGAATATTGCAATCGCGGAACGCGAGTGTCCGGTACTGGGCGAGGTGACGATCACCTATGGCTGAGTTTGACAACATGCTGCGCAGTCTGCCGGTGGCGTACCGGACGGACAAGTGGGTGTGCGACCTGCTTGCCGCGATCCAGTCGCTCGACGACACGCAGCGCGAGCAGATGCTCGACATTACGCAGCAGCTGTTTCCTGCCAGCATGACGTGGGCGCTTGCCATCGAGGAGCGCGACGCCGGACTGCCGTCCACCGGCACGCTGGAGGAGCGCCGCACGGCGCTGATTGCACGGTGGCGCGGCTCGGGCAAGTGCGATGTTGACCTGATTCAGCGCGTGTGCGACAGCTGGAAGAATGGCGAGATTTCCGTCGGCTTTGCAAAGGGCGTCGTTCTGCTGACGTTTATCGGCGCGTACGGTATCCCGGCACCGGCTGAGCTTGCGGCACTGAAGGAGGCGGTAGACCGCACAATCCCGTGCCATCTGGCGGTGCAGTTCCTCTGGCGCTGGCTGCTGGTGCGCGAGGTGTCCGCGATGACGGTCGATGAGCTGCAGTCGCACCCCATCAGCGATTTTGCGTTTGAGGAGTGATACAGTGAGCAAAACAACAAAAAATCTCGGGCTGTTTGAGTATGAGAAGGACAAGGACGGCGCGAGCACGTTTAATATCGAACAGGCACTTAACGCCAACTGGGACAAGCTGGACAACGAAGTTGCAGCGCGTGTAAAGACCACGGAACTGGCCGCCGAGGTCAAGAAGACCGTGAAAGGCGGCAGCTTGACCGCCTCTGATCTGGGCGCGGTATCGGCAGCGGATAAGGGCAAGGCTGGCGGCATTGCGGGTCTGGGCGCTGACGGCAAGGTGCCAGCAGCGCAGCTGCCCGCGATGAATTACGAGGGCAAGGGCGCCGTAGATACGCATAACAAGAGTTCAACCGCGCACAAGGAGCTGTTCGACAAAAAGCTCGACAAGCTGACCGGCAAGAAAGGGCAGTTTGCAGGCTTTACGGAGGATAACGTAGTCGGTGCGATGGATGCCCCCAACGGCGGCGAAAGCGACTCCGGCGTGGGTGAGCTGCAGGACACCGAGATGGAGGTCGGCACGATCACCAACGCAGGGGCAGGCTGGAACACCTACCATTTTAGAGAGGCGTTTGAGGGTGTGCCGCAGGTGACCTGTCAGGCCGAGGACTTTGACGGCGTGGTGCTGATTAAGGACATCACCGCCGAGGGATTTTTGTACTGCCTGCGTACCTTGCAGACCGGAACTTACTATATCGGTACTGAGACGGGTACCAACCCGTCTCACAAAGAGACCACACTGGTCAGCGGCACAACGACCACAGCTGACGCAGTTAAAATCAATTACATTGCCGTAGAGTATGGAGGCGAAAGATAAATGTTAGCAAATCAGAGCGATTTTATGGCGTATGCGTCGGCACTCAAATCGAATTACCGCAAAGGCGTGCATAGGTTGGAGACGATCCTCTCCAACCCGACTATGAGCGCGGAGTTTGCCGCCAATCTGGGCGGCGTGTCGGTCGTGCTCGGCGTGCCGATCAGCATGCCGGACCGCAACAGCGACAAGCTGCTTGAGCTGCTGCTCGGCAGTGCGGTTGCCGATGATGCGGTGCTGACATGGATGCACCAGTTTTACGAGTTCACCGACTGGGACGATCTGCTCAGTGATTCCGCCCGCTGCAAGGAGATGGCCAACAACCCGCTGATCTGGCGCGCGGCCGGCGGCAGTAAGCTGGCGGTTGGCAAGTCTGTTGCTACGCTGGCGGGGCTGTCCTGCTCGGCGTATAAGGATATTGATGCGGTAGCAGCTTCTCAGGTTGCTATG